>JACQCJ010000100.1 GCA_016201685.1 Candidatus Peregrinibacteria bacterium
CGACGAATGACGCGAGCGGGATGCGATCCCTTGCCTGTGATTTCCCGGAGACGTCGGCGTTCCGCCGTGGTAAGATGAATGGAGTGTTTGAGCATGGAGACAAGTATCTCACATGCAAGAACTTAAGGAAAGCTATACTAGGTCTCAAGCCGCGAGTGGCCAACCGGGCCAATCGAATTACCCGCCTCTGCAAACGGCGGGTTGTTTGTAATGTCTCACTTATTTTTCCCATGACACTTCTTGTACTTCTTCCCCGATCCACACGGGCACGGATCATTCCTACCGACCTTCTCGTGAGTACGAGGAGCGGCGGTCTGCGCGCGGAGGACATGCGGCTGCATGGCGACGAGATTTCCATTCGATGGAACCACCGGTGAGGCCTCGGCAAAATTCGGCTGCGCGAAGATCTTCGTGTCCACACCGGTCTGGAGGAGCTCGCTCTCGATCTGCACCTGGTTCGTGGTGAGCTGCTGGAGGCCCTGCGTCTCGGCCAGAATCACTTGCGGCGCGAAGAGGGCGAAATCGGCCTGGAGGAGGGTGCGGACGATCGTCGCTTGGATGGTGGCGAGGAGCTGCTGGAAGCGGCGGAAGCCTTGATCCTGGTATTCGATCAACGGGTCGCGCTGCGCGAAACCCGAGAACGCGACCTGTTCTCGCAGGTGCGCCATATCGTCGATGTGATCCATCCAGTGCGTGTCGATCGACCGCAGCGTGATGATGCTCTCGACGCGCGCCACGAGTTCGGGAGGGCAGCTCTTGCACTTCTCCTCGTAGAAGGCGACGACCATTGCGGTCAAACGTTCCTTGAGCAGTGCCGCATCGTTGAATTTCGCGAGGTGCTCGCGTGTGATCACTTCGCCGAAGGCCGCATGCAGAGCGGTGAGAGATTCGTAGAGTTCATTGAAGTTCCATTCTTCGCTATCCAGAGCGGACGCGTGCAGAGTGATGAGGGCGGCGACTTCGGATTGGAGTTCGGTGAGGATTTCGTCGTGCAATGGCCATTGCGAACTTGCGAGTTGCGAAGTGCGAGTTGCGAGTGAAACTTCCGAATTTCGCAATTCGCCATTCGCACTTCGCAACTCTTCCGATTCAACAATCTTCTCCAACACCTTCTGCCTCCTCTTATACACGATCTCCCGATGCTTGTTCATCACGTCATCGTACTGGAGCACGTGGCGGCGGATGTCGAAGTTGCGCCCCTCTACCTTCTTCTGCGCGCCTTCGATGCTGCGCGAAACCATGCCATTCTCGAGAGGAACGTCATCAGGAACTTTGAGTCGCTCCATCATTGCCTTCAGACGATCGCCGCCGAAGAGCCGCATGAGGTCATCCTCCATGGAGACGAAGAACTGGCTCTCGCCGGGATCACCCTGGCGGCCGCTGCGTCCGCGCAGCTGATTGTCGATTCTGCGCGCCTCGTGGCGCTCCGTACCGAGGATCACGAGCCCCCCGAGCGCTTGGACGCCTTCGCCGAGCTTGATGTCGGTGCCGCGCCCGGCCATGTTCGTGGCGATCGTGATCGCGTCCTTCTGCCCCGCGTTCGCCACGATCTCCGCTTCCTTCTCATGCTGCTTGGCGTTGAGCACCTGGTGGGGGATGCCGAGCTCGTCGAGGAGGATGCTCATCACTTCGGATTTCTCGATGCTCGTGGTGCCGATGAGGACGGGCTGTCCTTGCGCGTGTTTCTCCTTCGCGATTGTCGCCACCGCCTTGAACTTGGCGGTCATCGTGCGGTAGATGGCGTCGGCTTTGTCGGTGCGGATCATCGACCGATGCGTGGGGATCACGATTGTCCGCAGTGTGTAGATCGATTCGAATTCCTCCTCCTCGGTCTTCGCCGTTCCCGTCATGCCCGCGAGCTTTTTGAACAGACGGAAATAATTCTGGAACGTGATCGTCGCGAGCGTCTTGCTCTCTCGTTGCACTGTTACCTTCTCCTTCGCTTCCAATGCTTGATGTAAGCCATTCGAAAATCGGCGCCCCGGCATCAATCTTCCCGTGAACTCGTCGACGATGATCACTTCGTTCTCCTTCACGACGTAATCAACGTCGCGCTTGTAGATGCCGTGCGCACGCAGCGCCTGCTCGATGTGGTGCACTTCCTCAAATCCCTTCTCGGTGTAGATGTTCTCCACCCCCAAGAGCTGCTCCATCTTCTTGATTCCCTCTTCGGTAAGCACAGCCGCGCGCTGCTTCTCATCGGTGTTGTAGTGGACATTTTCCTGGAGGTTGCTGACGAGCTGAGCGTACTGCACGTACTTGGCGGTCGATTCCTCCGCCGGCTGGCTGATGATGAGCGGCGTGCGCGCCTCATCGATCAAAATGGAGTCGACTTCGTCGACGATGGCGTAGTGGAGACCGCGCTGCACCTGCTGCGCCACCGAGGGCGCCATGTTATCGCGGAGGTAATCGAACCCGAATTCGCTGTTGGTTCCGTACGTGATGTCGCACATGTAGGCCTTCCTCCGGTCTTCCGTGGGCACTTCGTGGAGAATCGTGCCGACCGTGAGCCCGAGCGCCTCGTAGAGCATCCCCATCCACTGGGCATCGCGCTTGGCGAGGTAATCGTTGACGGTCACGACGTGGACGCCCTTGCCGAGGAGCGCGTTCAGGTACACCGGCAGCGTGCACACGAGCGTCTTCCCCTCGCCTGTCCGCATCTCGGTAATGGATCCGCGGTGGAGCGCGGCGCCTCCCACAATCTGCACATCGAAGGGAACCATGTCCCACTTGAATTCCTGCCGCCCGATCATGACGGTCTTGCCCTGGAGCAGTTCGCACGCGCGGATGGCCGTCGCGAACGCTTCGGGCAGGAGATCATCGAGTGAGACAAGTCCCGCTTGCGCCTTCGCCTTCATCTCATCCGTCTTGCGCGGCAGCGTTTCGAGGGTCAGCGCGCGAATGCTCGGCGCCTCGCCCGCCTTGCGCACCTCCTGGATCACCGGCGAGAGCTTCTTCAGCTCCTTCTTATTAGGATCGCCGAGGAGTTTGTTGAGGGTGTCGAGGAAGGCCATGGGATATCACCGCTGAGTGCGGAATTCGAGGATAGCAGAACAGCGCCGGTGGAGCAGAGGAAACTCGAAGAGTGTTTACGCCGCTTTCAGGGGTTCAGACGGCGTCATTGACGGGGATCCGCAGGGTGGCGAAGTCGGAACCCAGGTAGGGTTTTTGCCTTGCACTTCCGACCCGTAAGGATATAGACTGGTCGTAGACCAGCCTTTCCTCTGCCCCCATGATTCACGTCGGTTCCTATGAAGCAAAGACGCACTTGCCTCAGCTGCTCGACTCCGTCGAGCGCGGCGAGACCGTAGTCATCACGCGCCACGGCCGGCCGGCCGCGCGTCTCGTACCGGTCACCCCCGATGGGCTCGACGCGCGCGCGGTCATCGACGAATTCAAGACGTACAGCCGGTCGCGTCGCCGCACGCTGGGCCGCCACTCCTTTCGCTCCCTTATCGAGGATGGTAGGCGCTACTGAACGCAGCGGCAGGAAGACATATTTCGTCCTCGATTGCTCGATGGCACTGGCGTGGTGTTTCCCAGACGAGCGGGCAGCACACCCTGCGGCGGTGCTCGATTCTCTGGCCGCGCGCCGGGCCGTCGTGCCTGGCCTCTGGTCCTACGAGATCGCCAGTGCTCTCCTTGCGGGCGAGCGTCGCCATCGGGCCACGGCTGACAATACCGCAACGTGGCTACGTTTTCTGAGTCAACTGCCTATCGCCGTGGACGACGAGCCCGTGCACCGGACATGGGAAAACTCCATGGCGATGGCTCGGAAGTACAGGCTTTCGGCATACGACGCCGCCTACATCGAACTGGCTCTCCGCCTGTCGCTGCCGCTCGCAACCCTTGATCAGCCGCTCCAAAAGGCTGCGAAAGCAGCCGACGTCGGGCTCTACAGTGTGTGAAACGCAAAACTCTCTTCATCGGCTTCTGTTCCCAACTGGGATAGCATTTCAGTCCGCTTTTTCCTGATGTCCTTTTCCTTGCATTCCCCTCTCCACATTACTCACCACCCCCTCCCGTACCACGGCAGCAGCGTGCGACGATCGAATGTCTGCTCATGGAGAAAGCTCGGGAGAATTTCTTCGAGCGGACGGAGATCGGCGGCAATCAATCCGCGCCCTTCAATCGCCGTCTGATGTTCCGGAATCAATTCGCCCATCCACGCATCGCCCGGCTCGATCATCGAGAGAACATCGTCGAGCCTCATCAACGTCGCCTCGGGCACCCTCTCGGCGAACTTCCCGAATCCGCGGGCGAAGAGCTCATGTTTCTTGGTCGAGTGAAGCCACCAAACAGCGCTCTCCCCTCTCCCCTCAGGGGGAGGAGCCGGCCCGCCCGAACGATCCGTTCGTTCGGATCGGGCGGGGGGTGGAGGCGCAAAACGCACAACATACAAATCACTCAGATGAACCCCGCACACGGACACATCCAGCGTAAACGCCAACGCATTCGCAAACGCGCACGCGACTCTGAGGCTCGTGAAGCCGCCGGGGCCGATGACGCACGCGATGTTCGTCAGATCCTTCGCTTCGATTCGGTCCGCTGCAAGCAACCGCTCGAAAAACAGGACCAGTTTACGATCGTTGATCCGATGATCGATTGCCGTTGACTGGACCACGGATGATTCAGTCACGATGGCGAGGATGCCGTCATGACTGGCCAGATTGAGGAAGAGCGTTGGCACGGAGAGCATTGTATGGAAGTCCGCCGATTGTGGAGTGATCGACATCCGCACTTCCCTGAGCCTCATAGAGCCGGCTCAGCCATAGATCATTCGCGAGAAGTCGGAAGTTCTCCGAGCTCTATGAGCATGCGCCGGTGCTCAAGACGCTCAAGATCGTTGATATTGAGCACGTCGATTGTCGCCCTGGCGACCGGTGTCTTGCCGATGATTCTCGGGCCACGCCACGCAAAGTGGTTGTTCCAGCGATCACGGCGGGGATGGAAGAGGCGGACGAGCCGCCCTGTCACAGCGTCGTAGCCCGAGGCATTCGGTCCTTTGGCATTGTTGCAGTAGGCACAGGCCCAGCGCGTGTTTTGAAGGGTCATCGTGCCATGATGCTTCTTCGCTCGGATGTGGTCGATTTCGTGTGGCAGTGACGTCCCCGATTGTGGCAGACGACAGTACTCACAGAAGCCGTGTGCGCGATCCCGAATGTTGTCACGTTGTGACGTTGCCATCGGTTATTGAGTGCCGTCGTCATGAAGTGACAGTTTTGCTTTCGTCTGGAGTAAATCCAAAAACTGACCGACTCGCAGATAGTTCTTCAGGGTCACGCTCTCCCCCGCAGTGATCGTTCCTCGATTATTCTTCTGCAAGAGTCTGCGAATCTGTTTCATGGCACCCTTGCTGAATCTCATACCAAGGAAGGTGCGGGCGGCATCGGGAGCCAGTCCGGCTTTCTTCGGGCTCACAACATCCTCAAGAATGTCGGCTTCGGAAATGGTCAGCGCATGTGCCATGCCATGATTCTAGCAGGGGTGCGCGAGTGAATCCATTGGAAAGCCCGGTAATCACCGGCGCGAGCCTGTGGTGGGACCTGCTGAACCATGCGAAGCGAGATTGAGGAAGAGCGTTGGCACGGAGAGAATTGTACGGAAGTCCGCCGATCTTGGTTTTCTCGTAGAGCCCAAAACGACCAAAATCAGCGAAATATGGAACCGTAAAATTTTAGGCCAATTTTGGAATGACCGCCACTGGCTCGATTGCTTCTCGCAATGTCAGGAGTGTCCATTGATGGCTCCAGGAATAGAAACGCCGTCTGGTCGGTTGACAACCGAGGACGGCGTGCCTCAAACTGGAGCTCATCCTTGATCTTTTCATGATCACTGCTGTCCCGTTAAGCTCCAAAAAGACAGCGCTGTACTGATTCCTTCTTCTTTGCAAGCTGCGACACATTCTGCGGGGTCAGGTGCAGCAAATTTTCGCCGTGTCCGTACTGAAATGGAGGCACTCCTGTAGGAAACTGTAAAAGAGAGACTCGAAAATCTTGGAACTGCGCTTCTCATTCGCCTTCGCGAGCGTGGAGCGCGCCACTGTCTCCACTCCAAGGTGATACCAGTTC
>JACQCJ010000087.1 GCA_016201685.1 Candidatus Peregrinibacteria bacterium
GCCGACCCCGGGCATGGGCTTCGCCGGCGGCATCGAGCGGATCATCTGGCACATGAAGGAAGCCGGCGTGCGCGTTCCGAACAAAGACCAAGTAGACGTGTTCGTCGCGCAGCTCGGCCCGGAGGCCAAGAAGAAATGCCTGGCGCTCGTCTCACGGTTACGCGAGCTCGGCGTGCACACGATGGGCGCGCTCGGGGAGGCGAGCTTGAAGAGCCAGATGCGCCTCGCGGACAAATTCGACGTGCGCTACACGCTGCTGCTCGGCAAGCTCGAGGTGAAGGAAGGCACGATCATCGTGCGCGACATGAAGGCGGGGAAACAGAAGCAAATGAAGTTCGACGAGGCGATCCCCGAAGTGATCAAGCTCTTGGGGAAGGAGAACTTGGACACGTACGTGCTGAAGGATGCGATCGGAGGCGAGGTGGATGAGGATTGAAGGGGCGGCTACCGTACAAGACATGGAGACAATGGATCCTCAAACGCTGGAAGGTTGGATTGCCGGGAGCATTCGCTCAACCGAAGCGAAGGAGTTGCGATGGGTTTCCCCCCTCTATCAGAACACCGCAGAGAAGAGAGAAGTGATCCTTTTCATCGTGGGGGTCATCACATTCGTTGAGAAGAAGTTGCAAGAGCTGCTCGAAGCCAAGAAAGATATCAAGACTTCTCTTCGCTTCGTACAAGCAGAAGACAGAATCATCGAAGCGGAAAAACAGAACAGCGAAGCCACTCGAGAAGTAACTGCGCAGTGGCTCGAGGAGGCGGGAATAACACAAGCAGACGAGCTGGGGGGATTGATGCTGGGACTACTCCATACCTTTCGGAGGAAAGCACTGTTGCTCCTTGAGCACATTCAAACACTGTCGACTGATGCTCAATATTTTCATGATTTTCAAAAACTCCACCCGTTCGAAGAGGTTCGTCGGCACATTCACGGTTGTATGGCCCAGGAGAACATGTCATCACAAAAACACCGAGGGTGATATAAATCATGATCGATGAACACGATTGGTTATTGTGGCTTGGCCCGCCCGAACGGGCACGGGCGGGTCATTGGTCATTCCGTCAAATGTCCAAATTCTTCACGCCTTTGGCATGCGTCTGAATGAACTTCCTCCGCGGGGCGACTTCTGAGCCCATGAGGGTCGTGAAGACGGCGTCCGCGCGCTCGGCGTCTTCCATCATCACTCGCAGCATGATGCGGTTATTGGGATCCATCGTCGTCTCCCATAATTGGTCGGGGTTCATTTCGCCGAGACCCTTGTAGCGCTGAATATTGACGCGAGGTTTCTTGGCAGGCGGTTGTTTCGCATCCTCACCAGATTTCTTCTTTCCTTTTGCGACGGCTTCGCCGTCGGCAGCAGGGGAGGACCCCTGCTGCTGAGCGTCGTCCGAACCTTGTTCTGCGACGATCTCCTCCGTCTCCTCCAAGTCCTTGTCCTTCACTCCCCACTCACCGAGGATCTTCGCTTTCTCATCGTCGGTGTAGGCGTAGAGGACGGATTTCTCCTTCTGCATTTTGTAGAGGGGCGGCTGCGCGATGTAGAGGTAGCCGCCGTCGATGAGCTCGGGGAAGTAGCGGTAGAAGAGCGTTAAGAGGAGGGTACGGATGTGCGCGCCGTCGACGTCGGCATCGGTCATGAGGACGATGCGGTGGTAGCGAAGCCTAGCGATCTCCTTCTGCTCGCCGATCCCCATCCCGAGTGCGATGATGAGCGCTTTGATCTCGTTATTCCCGAGCATTTTATCGAGCCGTGCCTGTTCCACGTTGAGGATCTTGCCCTTGAGCGGGAGGATCGCCTGGATCTCTCTGTTGCGTCCTTGTTTGGCCGAGCCGCCTGCGGAATCACCCTCCACGATGTAGAGCTCGCACTGGGCGGGGTCTTTATTGCTGCAGTCGGCAAGCTTGCCCGGGAGCGTCATGCCTTCGAGCGCGCCCTTGCGGATCACGCTGTCGCGGGCCGCTCTTGCGGCCATGCGCGCGCGGGCGGCGAGCAGGCATTTGGCGATCACATCCTTCGCTTCGCCGGGATGCTCCTCCAGGTACTGGCTGAGCTTCTCGTTCACGACCGTTTCCACGGCCGTCTTCATTTCGGCATTGCCGAGCTTTCCTTTCGTCTGCCCCTCGAACTGCGGATCTTTGAGACGCACGGCGATCACCGCGGTGAGCCCCTCGCGCACGTCATCCGCGGTGAGATTCTCCTCCTTGTCTTTGAGAATGCCGAAGCTGCGCGCATAGGCGTTGATCGTGCGTGTGATCGCGGCCTTGAAGCCCGTGAGGTGATGGCCGCCTTCGACGGTGTGGATGTTGTTGGCGAAGCTCACCACGTGTTCCTGGAACGCCTGCGTGTACTGCAGCGCAACTTCGACAAAACCGTCCGGCGTATCTTTCTCGAACCAAATCGGCTCGCCGATCCCCTCCTTCGATTCGTTCAAGTGCACCACGTACGCCGCGATGCCTCCTTCGAAGGAGAACCGGTAGAGGCGTGGGTACTGCTGATCTTCCACGGGGCGGGTCCTGCGCGCATCGAGGATGGAAATATTCACGCCCTTCGTGAGGTATGCCTGCTGACGAAGACGCGTGAAGAGGAGGTCGGTGCTGAATGCCGTCGCATCGAAAATGTCGGGATCGGGGAGGAAGCGGATGAGCGTGCCGCGCTTCGTCGTCTTCCCCTCCTTCTTGACATCCATCGTCGGCTTGCCTCGTTTGTATTCTTGAACGTACACGTTCCCGTCGCGGTACACCTCGGCGCGCATGTGGATGCTGAGCGCGTTGACGACGGAGGAGCCCACCCCGTGGAGCCCACCGGAAACTTTGTAGCCGCTGTCATCCCCGCCAAACTTCCCGCCGGCATGGAGCGTCGTGAGGACGACTTCGAGCGCCGGACGTTTCGTCTGCGCATGAATGTCGACGGGAATGCCGCGACCGTTATCCTCCACGCTCACCGCGCCGTCCTCGTGGAGCGTCACCAAAATTTGCGTACACTGA
>JACQCJ010000093.1 GCA_016201685.1 Candidatus Peregrinibacteria bacterium
AAAAACGGCTCACGGAAATGAGCGGCGTTCTGCCTCCTTTCCATGCTCATCTCGCATGATAATCAGCCATCTTTATTCATGCTCATTTGCATGAGAATGTGGTGTACGCTTTATGCTCATCTTGTATGGGAGAAGACTGTCTCTTTCGGGAGAAGAAGTTCGGCTCTACACTTGTGACATCGAAAGAAACGCTGACTTCTGATCCTTCTGTTTCGTGCGGGCGTCGTATAGTGGTTATTACACCAGCCTTCCAAGCTGGGAAGGGCGGTTCGATTCCGCTCGCCCGCTCCATCCGGCATATTCTGCATTTTCGACAGGGCGTTCTGTGTATCAACAGAACGTCTTTCCGCTCTCAGGGGAGCCAAAAAGCAGACTCCATCCTCTTTTCCTTTCCCGCGATCCGTGGACGCAGCGGATCGCTTCGCGAGAATGGAGGCATCCATTCCCCCCTTCACGATGAGAGACATGACTGAGCAAGAGATAGAGGAAGAAATCGAGCGCGATCGGCAGCGGTTGAAAGCTGCGCGGGAACGCGCGGAGGAGCTCGTGCTGGATCGCGGCTGGAGCAAGAAGGACGATGACTATGACATTCAGGTGGAAGAAGAAACCCAGCGTCAGTGGGAGGAAGATCTCGAACGAGAAATTGATAGATTTTTCTCTCGTTGAAATGCAGTGCATGGAAGTGCAGCTGATACACTCCATTCGATGAGAATCCGACAAGCCCGCTTGGAAGACTCGGCTGAGATCGCCCTCCTTCGACGACAAACCATTCGCCATGTGAACGCGAATGATTACCCGGAAGAGGTGATCGAGAGCTGGTCCGTCAAAGTCGGAGCGCAGGATTTTAGAAAAAGCGCCGATACATGCAAACGATGGGTAGCGCTCGAGAAGGAGAGAATCATCGGTTTTTGCGAACACAATGACGCATGTGAACTCTCGAGAATGTACGTTCACAAAGATCATCTTCGAAAAGGCGTTGGATCTCGATTGCTGAAAGTCGCTGAGGCCTCACTGGAAAAACAAGGCTGTGCGGAAATCAACATTGAATCCACGGTCACAGCCAAAAACTTTTACGAAAGAAATGGATACAAGGTTCTTCAAAAGACCACGTACAAAGAAGATACGAAGCAGCCGATCTACAAGATGTCCAAGAAATTTTCTTGAGCAAAAAACTCCTGGCAGGCATATCGATTGTAAGAACGTTCAGGACAGGGCTCCAAACGGAAATTGCGATCTCTACTCGTTTGACTAAAAAATCCCACAAAATCTGGAGAGCCAGAAAATTCTCCAAAGAATGCCTCCGGCTTTCATACGTCTCCTTGAGGAAAATGGAGAACAACAGATCTGTAGAGAAAATTGAGAAAATGAAAGCGAAGGGGTATCAACAATGTCCTTTGCCTTCTATGATCGTGCTATTGCAGGCAGCAAGTACCGCGTATGGCGTCGCTGCCCGCTCTTCTGGAGAATCCCGAGGTCTACCAGTTTCTGCAAGTCTCGTGTGGCGGTCGCGCGCGATGCTTTGGTGATCGTGATGTACTTTCCGGCGCTGAGTCCCCCGAGGAAACCCACCGGCTCCGCCTCGAACAGCCTATCGATCGCCTTCTTCTGGCGCTCGTTCAATTCTGGAGCGAATGTTCTGTACAGTGAGGCCTTCTGCAGAACGCGTTCGACGGAGGCGAGCGTATATTTTTTCGCCGCGATGAGAGTTCTGCCAAAGGTGAGGAGCCAATCGGTGATCTCCATGTCCTGATTGTTTCGCTCAAGCGCTTCGTAGTATGCTGATTTCTTCGCAGCGATTTGCCGGGAGAGCCCACTGAGTGCGGGTGCTCCTGCGGATTGTGACAACGATTTCTCCACGAGGGCTCTTGCCATGCGCCCGTTGCCATCCTCGTAGGGATGAATGGAGACGGCATAGAGGTGTGCGATCCCCGCCCGCGTGAGCGTGGGCAATGCTGTGAGGGAGTCATTGAACCATCGGATGAACGCTACCATGTGTCGCGGCACATCCTTCGATGGCGGCGCCTCGAAATGCACCGTCTCACTTCCGATCCCACCGGACACAATCTGCATCGGATCCTCGTGTGCGCGGTAGGTGCCAATGCCCTCCACATCGGTCCTTCCTTGCATCAGTGCGGCATTCCACGCATCGAGCTCCCGGCGTGTGAGCGGGGAGGCATAGTGCCGATACACTGCCACTATCATCTCCGCCATGCCCGCTTCGGCGGGCTGCACGTTCCTTTTGACAGTCGAGAGTCCCAGTTTGCGCCGTATGGACGATTGCACGCTGTCTCGATCGAGCAGCTCGCCTTCAATCTCGGCGGTTTTTACCCCCTCCGTGCTGAGCATCTGCACGACGATCTGGTCTCTGTCTTCATTCATCAGATGCTTCATTGCTCCAGTCACCGTGCCCAGGAGATGAGCATACTCCCGTTCCAAGGTTTCCAATTGTCCTGCATCATAGGTGAAGGTCGGCCAGTTTTTCTGTTGCCAGTTCCAGAGCATCGTGAGGTAGAGGGGAATATTCTATAACTCATAATATCAGTAATAGTGAGCTAATGAAAGTGAAACTCAGCAAAATGCAACCCAAGGCCTTCACTGTCGTGAACCAAGGAACGGTATACGATCAAGATCGACATTCCCTCCACTGAGAATCATTCCTACGTTCTGCCGATAGAAACTGCTTTTCTCTTTGAGAATTGCGGCGTACGGGACTGCGCCGGAGGGTTCGACAGTCACACGCAGACATTCCCAAAGCTGGCGCATAGCTGCAGCGATTTCCTTGTCATCGACGCGGATGATGTGATCCACATATTCTTGAATAATGGGGAACGTCTTGTCTCCGAGCTTCGTGATCAACCCATCAGCAATCGTGTTGACTGTCAGATTGAGCTGGATTGAACCGGTTTTCAATGATCGATATGCATCGTCTGCTCCGGCCGGCTCCCCAGCGATGACTTTCGTGTGTGGCGAGAAATAGTGCGCTGCAAGCAGCGTGCCACTGAGCAGGCCTCCTCCACCCACGGGAGCCACGATGAAATTGAGATCAGGAACGTCCTCAAGAAGTTCTTTTGCCGCCGTCGCCTGACCCGCGATGATGCTGTAGTCATTGAACGGATGAAGAACGACGGCTCCTGTTGCTCTCTGCACCTCTTGAACCATTTGTTCACGCGGTCCGTCGCCAGGTTCGCATTCCATGATTGTGCCTCCGAATTCGAGAACATTCCGCTTCTTGGTCGGATTGGCATTCTTGGGCATCACGACGGTCGCGGCGATGCCCATTCTCTTTGCGACCAGCGCGAATGCCTGGGCGTGATTTCCCGATGATTGCGTGAGGACTCCTCGCTTCCGTTCTTCAGGTGTGAGCGAGAGCAGCGCATTCATGACGCCCCGGACCTTGAACGAGCCGACATCCGGCATCAGGCACTCCATCTTGCAATGCAATCTCGCACGGGCAGCACGATCGAGCGCCTCGGAATGAAAGACGGGCGTGCGGGGGATGTGCTTCGCAATGCGCTCATGGGCATCAATGATGTCTTGCTTCGTGGGAACGTGATCCATGGTTCTTGGGGAAAAGTGTGGACATTCAACGACAGATCTCGCTATATTCCAATCTGGCGGTCAGTTTCGCCAGCCTTTGTCAGCCTAGGCTGACTTCGGCCGGCAAGCCCCTTCCCGATGCCCTCATGCAAAATCCTCAACCACTCCTTGAACAGATCGGCCTCAACCATCACGAGAGCAAGGTATATCTCCAACTCCTCCAGGCAGGTGAACAACCCGCTTCATCTCTTGGGAGACAAACGAAGCTTCCGAGGAGCACCGTTCGTGGCGTATTGGAGAAGCTCTGCATTCGCGGAGTAGTCCGTAAACTCTACAAGCGACATACGCAGTACTATCGCTGTGAAGATCCGGAATCGCTGCTCAAGCACCTGGCGAATCGCATGACCGAAGATCGTGAGAATATCCGAGAAATTCAGGAAGTTCTGCCAATGCTGCGAGCATTGCACCGGAAAGACAGCGTGATCCCCAAAGTGAAATATTTTGAAGGCTCCAACGGCGTCATCGAAGCCTTCAATCACAGTCTTTTTGTTGAGGGCATCGAGGAAATTCTTTTCTTCACCTCCTACAGATTCATCCAACATCCCATCATTCTAAAAAACGACGACGATTTCTATATTCCACTGCGTGTGAAGAAGGGGATCAGAATGCGCGTGCTCGTGGGCAAGACCGATGATCAGCGGAAGCAGTACAACGATCCGAAAGAGCTGCGCGAGCGGCGCTACATTCCCGCGCGTTACGCGCTGCCTGGCAATATTCACATCTACGGAAACTTCGTCGTGTACTTCTCAGCGAGCGAAACGGAACAGATGGCGGTGCTGGTGGAGAGCGCGTTGATGGCCGAAACGATGCGCGCGCTCTTCGAGTTCATGTGGGAGAAATGCCCTTGAAGTTCGGAAAAATCAGCGAAGCGCCGCGGCGAATTTATCCAGTGACTGGTTCCAACCGGTCGTGGCATTTTCCATCATTTCTTTCGGGTGACCAGCATGCTCCAGCGTCAGCTTTGTTTTGTTGTCGCCCATGTCCTCGAATGTCACGGTGACAATCATTTCGTCCGGCCACTGCCCGGGCATCCCCACGTCCTTGGGAGAAATGACGTTGCCGTTGCTATCGCAAAAATGGTCGCTCACGACGATTCGTTTCATCGGAACGATTTCCGTATAGGTTCCGGTGCTCCAGAATTCTTGACCTTTTGGGAATTGCTCGATGGCTCCCGTGGAGCGCATGCAGGAGAGGTACGTGCCTCCCACGCGCAGATCGATCGTCGCGACCGGGCACGTGAATTCCGCGGGTCCCCACCATTTCTTCACGATGTCGGGATCCGTCCATGCCTTCCATACCTGCTCGCGAGGAGCATCGAACGTGCGTGTGATGACGAGTGCGTTCTGCACCATGAAAGTGGGAAAGAAACTATTAATCGGTGATCGTATGGAAAGAGATGTACGAAGCCGCCAGGAGGATGAATCCGACAACGACCCCGGCTACGATCGGAGTCAGACCGTCCACGACGATGAGCGCAATCAACGCTGAAACAAGATCGATGCCAAACCCCACGTACGCCCATTCTTTGAGGCGCTTGGGAACCATGGGCACAATCAGAACGATTCCGCCGATGATCTTTGCGATCCCCAGCTCGACGCCGAAGTAGTGAGGGAACCCAAGATGAGCCATGCCATCGATAGCCATCGTTGTATTGAAGAAAATTGCGGGCAACGGAACCAAGACGAAGAAGAGAGCTGTGGTCACCCAATAGAGAATTGTATCTTTTTTCAGACTTCCTTGAGGGGAGAATGTTGTCATGAGAGAGAAAGAGTGGAATAAGAAAATGGATGCTTCAAGTGTAGCGCAACTATCCATGGGGTCGCGCATTCCAGACGCTCTCGAAGCGACGAAAGTAGTCTGAGAGATCGTAGACGACAATGGAAATGGGCGGGTGGGATTGAGGGGGGGCCGAGACGCAAGAAATATGCACCAGTTGGTTCCATGTTCAATAGGACCGATGGAAGGAGCGGTCCCCTCTTCTGATCAACCTGCCGACAATCCCATAGAAGGGGGTCGCACGAAATTGGAACCGAGGGAGAGAATGATGTGGAGATCACGACGAATAGGCTCCTCAAGATTGACCCTTCGATGGCATCGACTATCTGCATCTTCCTTGAGCTTGAGAATGCGGTGTCCCCAGATACACGATTCTCTATCGGGAGATGCCACCGGACAGCCATCACAGTCAGGATGTCGCAGAACCATACGAAATGCGGAGAATGGACTGCATACTACGTCGATCGGTGCGGGTGCAAAGCGCATGGGACCGTGAAAGGACACACATCGGATGCGCCACTTCCAGGCCAGGAAAAATCAGTCCCATGGAAGTACTCTGTGCAGGAGTTTCGTCTTCATCAATGCAGATACAACATGAATGTTGGTACTTCCCCATATCGTTGATGGGCAGCCTAAAAACCAGTATAATGATGTCAATGAATGCGGAAACAAACACAATCAACTCCAATGATGCATCTGAGAATGACGGCCTTGCTGCAGCGTATCGAGACCGCAGACAGGTCGCTTCTGGAAAGCATCGCCATGAAATTCGTTCGCGCTCGGAAAAAGTTCAAAAGAACGCACGGCATCCGATCCGAATTCGAAATGGAGCAGATTATGAACGCATTGGAAGAGAGAGATCAACAACTCAATAATGTAGAAGTTGCATCAAACAACAGCCTCACCGCTGCGGATGTGACATCAGAGCACTTGAAAGGGATGCAATACCTACAACAGGGGAAAGTGAACGGAGTACTGAGGAGAACGCAGTCTGCCGCCCCGGAAGTCCTTCCTCCATCCATTGAAAGCATCGCTCACGCCGCGATTGCCAGCGCCGACACCGCGCAGAAATTGGAAATGCTCCTCGAGGTCCTCGATCAGCACCCGGAACTCTGGAGTGATGCTCAAACAAAACGATCAGTGGAAGATGCCATCAGTGAACGAGCACCATTCTTGTGGGACGTGCTCCTCAGTGTTCCTACAGGGGTTGATCGCGAGAACCTGGCACGCACGCTCACCGAGGAACGCCAGCATATTGAAAGTAGCCGCGATCGAGTCATGGCATTACTTGTCGAATTCATCGGAGAAAAAGGAATCGGTGTGAAAACCTGGGGCGATATTGAGAGAACGGTCGGCCCGGGCGCGCTGCAGAAGCACCCTGCCGCCGTCCTGAATTATCTGCATCAGATTCTTGAGAGGAAAGGCGTGACTCTCACGGATCAGCAGCTCGCTGCCTTGCGGCTTGCAGCCGCCGGCGTCTCGGGCCATCGCATCCGCTATTCCGCGCATCGACCGTCGGTCCAAGCCATTTATCAAATTGAAGCGGGTGGAGAAGGGGGCGAGCCTCTGCCCATCAATACCGAACTCACGAAGGCGCAGAAACGTGAACTCATCGGGAACTTCAAACTTATTACGAATTTCACGCTCCGCAAGATCATCAACGACACGAGGCCGCTGATCGATGCTGGCGTCTCCTTCCAAGACAGAAGGATCCAAAAAAAGATCGAGAGCATTTGTAACCAGCTCGGCCAAGAACGCTGGTGGTGGGCGAGAGACGTTCCTGTGGCACTGACGACAACGTATCGAGAGATGCTCGACGAACTCGGGGCAACATTCGTTGAGGAGGTCAAAGAACGACTGCTGAATGCTGATGCCGCTGCGCAGAGACCTCAGCGCAAGGCCATCTACAAGCGACTCTTCGGCGAGTATCCACTCACCAACTTGGGCGATGATCGACTCCTACAACCTCCGCTGAGCGGGGAGGCAGCGTGACGCGGTTTGATGGGCGGCCTCCTGAGTTTGACTTAAAATGAATAGAAAGTATTATAATGCTATGACCAAAGGAAAAAATGGCGATACAGGAGGCGGCGATCCAGAACAGTATCCAGATTTCGACGTATTGAGACGGGGGGGAGACGGAAAAGTTCACCATCAGCAAGAGCAGGTGAAAGGGAAAATGCGAACACTGCTGCTCACGGGAGGGATGACGGCAGCAGTCATTCTTGCCTTCGCGGCGGCGCTCGGCATTCGAGGAATACGGCAGAAAGCCGCGGACGCGTGGGCTTTGGCTGAGAAATTCCATGACGAAAGGAAAAAACTGGAAGAGAACGATGAAAGGACAACGAGAATGATCGAAGCATCGGACCTCTGTGCTAAAGCAAGGACTCTCGCGGAAAAAACGGATCTTTCGCAGGATGATCCTGAGACCATCAGGATACGACTGGAAATCATTCCGTTGCTCAAAAAAGCAGTCGCTCTGGATCCTGAAAATAATGACGCGGTGAAATTGTTCTTCACGGCGATGCGACATCAAAGCGCCGACGACACCTTGGCGCTCTGGAACAGCTACGTGGAGGGAGCGCGGCAAGCGGGAAACGACCGCGTCCTCATCAACCGCGTCTACTTCCGTGCGCTGCTCTTTGAACAAAAAGAGCAATGGGGGCAGGCCATCGCGGATTACACAACAGGCATCGAAGCTGCGAAGAGAATCGGAAAGATGCATGAGGAGCGCGTCCTCTTTTTACGACGAGCCGAGAATTTTGAAAGGCTTGAAAAATTCAAGGAGGCAGAAGTGGACGCCGAGGAGGCATCTCGTGATCATCGCTACGATGCAGAAGCTCATGAGATTCTACGGAGGATACGGGAGAAGAAGTGAATTCGGTGCATCGATCAGCCTCACTTCACCGCCGTCGGTCCCACGACCGAGAGGACGGCATGATCGAGATTCAGATATCGGTGCGCCATCCGCTCGACGTCGGCTTTGGTGACGGCCTTGATCTTCTGGGGGTAGCGCGCGAGATCCTGGTACCCGAGACCCAAACGTTCCTCCAGCGATAACGCCTTGGCCTGCGCCCCGAACGTCTGCAACCCGATCACATAGGTGCCGGCGATCAAATCCTTGGCCCGCGTGAGCTCTTCATCCGTGATGCCTTTCTCGAGGAGGAGATGCAGTTGATCCTTGAGCCCCGCGATGGCGGCATCGGTCTTGCTTGGATCGCAGCCGATGTAGAGGGCGTAGTAGCCCGGCTGGTCGATCGTGCTGCCAAAAACTCCGGCAACCGTGTAGGCGAGAGCTTGCTTGTCGCGAAGCTGTGAAAAGAGCCGCCCACTGGCATTCGAGAGGATCGCGTCGAGCACGTCGAAAGAATAGCGATTGGGATCCTGGGCCGTCATTGTCGGGAAACCGAGGAATATATTCGACTGCTCCTTGGCGGACACCGTGTACGCCACCTTTGCGCTCGAGGGGAATGTGGGCGATGGGAGAGAAGGCATCACAAATGTCCCAGAGCTCTTCCAAGGACCGAGTGTGGATGCCAATTGCGCGAGGACGTCATCCGTTTTGAAATCGCCGACGACGGAGAGAACAAGGTTTTGCGGAACAAGGTACGACGAAGCGAATTGCGTCACCTGGTCACGCGTGAGCGCGGCGACGGACTCTGGAGTGCCGAGCACCTGCATGCCGTAGGGGTGATCGCCATAGAGGGTTTTGACAAACTGATCAACGGCTTGGGAGGTGGGGCGATCGCGGCGGCGGCTGATGGCATCGAGCGTGAGCGATTTCACCTGCGCGAGTTGATCCTCCGGATACGCGGAATGAAGGAGAAGATCGCCGAGGAGATCGAGCGTCTTGCCCGCGTACTGTCTGAGACTGCTCCCCTCGAGCCCGAAGGAGACGCGATCGGCGAACGGCGTAATTCCCGAGGCCATGGAATCGAGTTGCGAGGCGATCGCGGCTTGATCCTTGGTCGTAGTCCCGCGCAGGAGGAGCTGGCTCGCAAGCTTCGTGACGCCATTGGTGGCGAGAGTCTCGACTCGAAGACCGCCGAGGAAGGTTGCCTGGAAGGAAAGTGCGGGCACGCTGTGGTCTTCCCGAAGGAGAACTGTCATACCGTTCTTGAAGATGACTTTCGTCACATGATTTTTTCGATCCAACGTTCGAGAAGTGACAACAGTCGCGGACGAGGAGACCGGAGTCTTTGCCGCCTGGGCCGCAAGCGCGCTCACGTGGTCTTCCGTGAGTTTCCCGGCCGCCTTGGAGGGATACAGGACCCCGATCGTCAGATGATTGTCATTCAGATACTTCTTGGCCGCCGCCTGAATGTCCGCGGGAGTGAGATCCGCAATGCGCTTCAGATAGGCATCTTGGAGATGAACGTCTCCGCCCACGACCTGGAGAAATCCTAAATTCTCCGCCATGCCTTCATATTCCTCTCGTTGATAGATGAAGCTCGATGCCACAGCCAGCTTGGCCTTGGCGAGTTCGGCCTCCGAAACGGGCTCGCTCTTGAGACGGTAGACCTCCTGGAGGATCGCGGGGATGGCGGCGGGCACGTTCGCCGCATCGAGCTGGGCCGAGATGATACCCATGCCTTCTTGCTCAGGGGTATCGGAGGAGGCGGCGATGTCCGTGACGAGCTTCTTCCGCTCCCGGAGCACCTGGGTCAAGCGAGAACTCTCCCCGGACCCGAGCAGCGTGTAGAGCGTATCCATGGTCGCGGTGTCCCTGTCGTGTTCCGCGGTGTTCCGAAACATCAGGATGAGATTCGTGTTCTCGAATTCACCGGAATGGACCGTGATGCGCCGGCTCGTCTGCGGCGTATCCGGCGGAATCGCGCGCTTGGGATTCGCGCGCGCGGCGATGGCCCCGAAGGTGGATTGGATCATCTGTTTCGCTGCAGATGGATCGAAGTCTCCCACGAGAATGACCGTCATGTTCTGCGGCACGTACCACGCGTGGTAGAACGCCTGCACCCGATCGGCGGTCGTGTTCTTGATCGTGTCGGCGTAGCCGATGACGGGATACTTGTAGGGATGCGTCGCGTACGCCTTCGCTATCGACTGCTCGTAGAGGACGCGACCCGCGTTGTCTTTATCTTTGCGGAATTCCTCCATGATCACCTCGAGTTCCTTCTTGAGCGAGGAAGGCGCGATCAACGCCTCGTGCATCATGCTCGAGAGGATCGAAAGCCCCTTCTCCATATGCGCGGAGGGAAGGAGAATGTGGAAGACGGTTTCATCATTGCTCGTGAAAGCGTTGAAGTTCCCGCCAAGCCCCTCGATCGTCTTGAAGATCGTACCGCTGCCGTACGTCTTCGTCCCCTGGAAGAGCATGTGCTCCTGAATATGCGCAAGCCCCCGCGTGGCATCATTTTCATCTTTGCTCCCCACGTGCACCCACACATTCATTGCGACCACTGGGGTGGCATACTCCGGCTGGAGAATGGCCGTCATTCCATTCTTCAACGCGTACCTTTCGAGTCCCGCCTGATTCTGAGTAGTCGTCGTCTTCGCCGCCGCGAAACTCACCGTCGTTGGAAATCCGAGGCAGCTGAAACACGAGAGAACAAGGAGCGTCTGTGCAATGACCTTTCGCATGAAGAGAACGGGAAAGTGCGGGGACGATACAGAACATCACATGAAAACCGCAATGGAGGCTGAAGGATGGAGAGA
This sequence comes from Candidatus Peregrinibacteria bacterium, assembly GCA_016201685.1. Taxonomy (GTDB): domain Bacteria; phylum Patescibacteriota; class Gracilibacteria; order Peribacterales; family Peribacteraceae; genus JACOTD01. Next base: position 11,044 of record JACQCJ010000093.1, read on the forward strand.
AAGGCACTGGACAATTTATAAATATTTTGTTTTAATTGACTTTGATTGCTCGTTGCAATCCTCTTCAGGATGAAGAGCTCTGCTGCTCGATCATTGTCATTTCAGTTTTTTTGGAGAAGAAAAATGCGAAAAATGTTCAGCGTCCTCTTCGCCCTGGTCATGGTGCCCTCCATGGTCAATGCCCAACCCGCCAAGACCGCGAAGCTCGAGATTCACGATGAACAACAATTGTTTCCCGTCATCGTAACTATCGACGAGGGCACGCTAATGACAAAGGAGATCACGTTCTTCGGCGGCAAGCAACCGCTAATCTTCGATCTTCCAATTGGTCGCCACACCGTGGAGACTCGTCACTATCGCGTCGGTTTCCCACAGCTTGCGCGGTACGAACTGTGGAGGAAAGTCGGAGATCTGCAGAAGAGGATATGGGAATCTGAGTACACGGTCGATCCCCGTAAAGTCGACCTCAAGGATGGTGATCGTTTACTCGTCCAAGTGCTCCGTCCGCTCGAGAGCTACAACTGCAAATTCTTTGGAGTCAAAGCTCTCGCTCTTGAGAAGCCCAAACCGGGCAGTCTGCGCATCGGTGATCAAGATTTGGCTCGCCTTGAGGAACTCCTTGCCACAAGGGAGATCCCCATGGCGATCCTGATGACCAGACCGTACTGGTTTCAGGATGTCGACAGGCCGTGGAAGGGCAGGGAAAAATATCCCAACGCCCTTTTCTTTCTTGCTGATGAGAAAGAATGGGGAGCAGAAAAGGTCTTCCATGACCTCGCCACTGCAGTTGTTGCCGGGATACACACCAAATCTGGCACTCTTGGCGATTACAGAGGCAGTTGCCATTGGACTTGCCTCGTCGGGCTCACGCCTGACGGCAAAATTCCAGCGGCGCTTCTCCGCATGAAGAAGGAGGATCTCCAGATGGTTCTCGAAAAGGAGTTTTTGGTCGCCTATGGGAAGCTCCTGGCCGAGAAGACGTACCGTCCATGGCAACCTGGCGACGTTGCCGAGCTAAAGAAGGAAGGTTTCCTTCCAAAAGAAATCAAGGAGGGTCGCCTCCACATGCCCATCGCCCAAGGCCTCGAACTCGCGAAGGGCGAGCTGGCCAAATGGGAAAAAAAGAAGAAAAAGTAGTAGCCTCTCTCGTGGCAGAGCAGCAGAAAGGAACCAGGGGTCAGCGCACGATGCGTTGACCCTCCTTTTGATATGTCCAAAACCCTCACCGCCCCCTCACCTGCATCACCTCCACATCGGAGGGTTCTTCGATGATCCAGCGAATGGTACGGCGGCGGCTGGCGCGGACGTCGGCGCGGAGATTGAAGAGCTTGAATTCGCCGCGGGCAAGAATGAACGAGGGATCGAGTGGAATGCGGATGAGCGGCCGTCCATCTGCGGGACAATCTGAGAAACGCGCTCGCCACTGTTCGTCTCCAGGAAGAAGTTCTGCAGATCGTGATCGGAGGCGGAGCCGTCGTTGTGGAACGTGATCGCGAGAATCTGTTGATCGTCCGTGCCGGTGGAAGCGAGCGAGAGCCGCGCGACGACCATATTTGCGCCGTATTCGATGGAGGTGAGCACGGGCAGGAGTTGGGCGGTGATTGTTGCGGAGGTTGCACTCGGCACGATGTTCCTCACCGGAAGCGTTTGCTGCGCAACGAGACTCACGACGGCTGTGCCGGAGGTTTCCACGCTCACCAATGCGAAGCCGTGTTCGGCGGCTGCTTGCGCCGTTGAAGAGAAATCCGCGTCCACCGTGAGATCGAGAGATTCACACGCGGGCACCGTCACGCCACCCACGCGCAGATGAAGAGGATCGCGCGCGGAAACGGAAAGACCGCGGGAGATTCTCCGCACACCCGCGAGCGCGTACACGCTCTGGAGATCGGAAACGGCACCGAACCCCACGTGTCGTAACGTGAGACCGGAAATCATCACGGGGGCGCCGCACGAAGCCTGGAGATGGAGCGTGAGCATGGGAACACGCTGCGCGCCCTGGGGCACAACACCTCCGGTGGACGGCGGAAACACCGAAACGCAGAGCGTGGGCTTTGTCGCGATCATTGCCGCGTGTGAGTCTGGAACAAGCGGGAGGAAGATCGCGAAGCTCAGGAAGAACACAATGATGAACATGGAGCACTTCATAGGAGTCCATTGTTGCATGGTTGGAGGGAGATTTCTTGTTTTGTGTGTTTTTTCCTCTATCCCCCGTCCCCTTTCTCCTCCGGAGAAAGGGGGGCCTTGATTATTGGAGATTCTCCCCTCCTCCACTGGAGGAGGGGCTGGGGGGTGGAGGAAAACACAAACACCCACAGAAAAATCAGAGTATCCTCTCCGCTATGACTCCGCAGGATCCACTGCATCGCCGGAGAAGGAGTGCGCGGGGGTGGCTTCGCGCGCTGGGACCCGGGTTCATCACGGGCGCTTCGGACGACGATCCCTCGGGGATCGGGACGTACGCGCAGACGGGGGCGCAGTTCGGCTACACGCAGCTGTGGACCGCGCTCTTCACGCTGCCCTTCATGATCGCGGTGCAGGAGATGTGCGGGAGGATCGGACTCGTGACGGGCAAAGGACTCGCGGGCGTCATCCGGAAATATTATTCGAAGCGCATCCTCTGGGTGGCGCTGACTCTTCTGCTCGCGGCCAACACCATCAACATCGGCGCGGACTTGGGCGCGATGGCCGCCTCGCTGCAGCTCATCATCGGACTCCCCTTCCCCGTGCTCATCCTCGCGATGACGATCCTGACCCTTGTGTTGGAAGTGTTCGTCTCGTACAGGACGTATGCGAACGTGCTCAAGTACTTCGCGCTGACGCTCCTCGCGTACGTCCTCACCGGGCTCCTGACGCGGCAGGACTGGGGCGCGATACTCCTCAACACGTTCATCCCCCACCTCTCCTTCGATCGCGGGCAAATCCAGAACATCGTCGCACTGCTGGGGACGACGATCTCCCCGTACCTCTTCTTTTGGCAAGCAGGCGAGGAAGTGGAGGAGGAAGTGGCGGAGGGAAGACTGCGCGTGATGGGTCGTGGGAAGCCGCGCTTCGGAAAGGGGGACATCCGCACAATGCAGAAGGACACCATCGCCGGCATGGCGTTCTCCAACGTCATCACCTTCTTCATCATCATGACGGCGGCGTCCACCCTCTACAGGAGCGGCGTGACGCAGATCGATACGGCCGCGCAGGCGGCGGAGGCGCTGCGTCCGCTCGCGGGGAATGCGACTTCCGTGCTCTTCGCGCTCGGCGTGATCGGCACGGGACTCCTCGCCGTGCCGGTGCTCGCGGGATCGGCCTCGTACGCGCTCTCGGAAGCGCTCGTGTGGCGCGAGGGGCTCTACCGGAAGTTCGCCCAGGCCCACGGCTTCTACGGGATCATCACCATCGCGACCTTGGCGGGGCTCGCGATCAACTTCACGAACGTGCCGCCGTTCCGCCTCCTCTACGACACCGCTATTTTGAATGGGATCGTCGCGCCGCCGCTGATCATCCTCATCATTCTCATCGCGCGCAACCAACGGATCATGGGGCAGTACGTGAATTCGCGCCTCTCGACGACTCTCGGCATCGGCATTGCAGTAATTATGGCCCTGTGTGGAGTATTGATGTTTGTGATCTGAATGATGCCTCCGGGAGAGCGGATCGTAGAAAAGCATCAATCACCAAGAATCCAGTATTCAAACAATTTTTCAATCATCAAGAACATTTTGAATATTCAAACTTGGTTTCTTAATAAATTGTTTGGGATTTGGTGCTTGGTGCTTGGCTCTTTTCTCCGACCCCCCTTGTCTCCACTTGCGTGGTATGCCCCGATCGTCCTACCCTGTGCGCCGCACCTCTCTTCCTCCTCTCTGTATGACCATGCACCAACAGTTTTCCGCCGGTACCGATGACTGGAATATGTGGGAACGCAACGAACCCGTCCCCGAACCGACCTTCACGGAAACGGCCACGGAGCCGGAACCTCTGGACTTGCCCGAGGAAGAGCCGGTGTTGATGCCCCCATTGGAAGTGACGGTAGAAGAGCCTTTGGCTGAAGACGATATGAAAGAGAAGGCGCCCACGACGGAGACAAGTCTGACTTCGAAGACCGTGAAGAAGATGACGTCGATGGTGCGCGAGAGCGCAAAGAAGTCAGCGAAGAAGGTTGCGAAGGTCAAGAAAATCTCAAAGCCGATGAAGGCAAAGAAGCCCACGAAGAAGACGGTCAAAGCCAAGCATGCCATGGCGACGAAAACGATGAAGAAAAAAAGCATGCGTCCGGCGAAGAAGATGAAGAAGCCGGCGCGATCGGCGAAGAAGAGCGTGAAGAAGCGCGCAGTCAAAAAAGGCGGCCGCGCACGGAAGGCAAAAGGAAGGCGCTAATCAATCATTGGTGGAAGCTAACCTCAACTCGTCGTCAACAGGCACACCGCGAGCTGCGCTGATGCTTGCAATTTCCCCCAGTGTCCGTTGCAGGTGTAATGCCGCCCGCTCCAGTGCGGCTGCGACATCAGCATCGTCATCGAGCGGTCGGGGAGCTGCTCTCTGCCAGCGCACCAGCCTCAGCGCCTCGGCAACGTGATGGCTGATATCTCGGATAGTGAGACTGCTGACGGCATCCACCACCGCAGCGCGCACCTCGGGCGTTGCCTGTCGGTATCGCTCAACCATCTCATCCAAGATCACGTTCTGAGTCGATTCAGGGACTGTCTCGTCCATGAAGAGAACATACGCATGACATGGCAACAGTCAATGCACCGTCTCGCATCCGATCACATCCTCGCCTATGCTGAAGTCATGCCCCGCACCGTCACTCTCACCGATGAATCCGGTACCGCGATAGGAACCGCAGACCTGATTGTCGCGCACACGGGGAAGGGCTCGCTCCACCGCGCGTTTTCCGTGTACATCTTCAGCGAGGATGATACGAAAATCCTCATCCAGCAGCGAAGCGGCGAGAAGATGCTGTGGCCGGGCATCTGGGCGAACACGTGCTGTAGTCATCCGTTTGAAAATGAAGAGGCGGTGACGGCGGGCAAGAGAAGACTCACGGAAGAACTGGGTATCGACGTGCCACTCGAAATTCACAGCACCTTCGTCTACCGCGCGGAGGATCCCGCAAAGAGAGGCGTGGAGCATGAGCACGTGGCGATCCTCCTCGGCCGCGCACCGGAGACGATTCCACTCAAACCCGATCCAAAGGAAGTGGCGGCCGTTCGATGGATCACTCTTGTCGAGCTCGAGCAGGAAATGACAAAAAATCCTGATCAATTCGCACCGTGGTTTCATCGGGGCTTGGCGCAAATTTTGCAGAACTGAGGGGGTTACATGGTTACATTGTCAAATTGTTCGCAAGCGCACTGCGAAGGGCTGCTCTATCATGATCATGTAGCCATTTAGTCATGTAACCATTGAACCATCGTGTCACAACCAACCAACCAACCATCACCACGTCTCCATCTTGCGATCATCCCCGACGGCAACCGCCGCTGGGCGCGGCAGCGCAGCTTCTTTCCGTGGAAAGGTCATGAACAATCGATAGAAACATTCGATACGCTCGTGGAATGGTGTCGCAAAGACGGCCACATAGGGACATTGACCTTCTGGTGCTTCTCCACCGAGAACTGGAAGCGCGATCCCAAGGAGGTCAAGAAGCTGATGGAATTGTTGGAAGATTCGGTCAAGAACAAGCGTGAGAAGCTCATCAAAAACCGCATCCACGTCATTCGCTCTGGACGCACCGACCGTATCGCGCCGTTGCTGCTTGCCGCACTGGACGAGCTCGAGCGAGCGACGTCGCAAGATCCGGTGATGACGCTGCACTTGGCAATCGATTACGGCGGAAAAGACGAACTGCTCCGCGCGATGAACAAGCTCACGAAGAACGATGAAGTCACCGAAGAAAATTTCCGCGCGCTCCTCGATCATCCCGAGCTCCCGGACATCGACCTCGTGATCCGTACGTCCGGCGAGCACCGCACCTCGAATTTCTTTCTCTGGCAGAGCACGTATGCAGAATGGATGTTCCCCGAGAAGTATTTTCCGGATCTGACGCCGGAGGATGTGAAAACTGCAGTCGATGAATTTGAGAAACGACAACGGAGATTCGGCTCTTGATGCATATGAAGCGCGGCATCTATCGCCATTACAAAGGCAAGCGCTACGAGGTGATCGCCACTGCAAAGCACACGGAAACGCATGAGCTCTACGTCGTCTATCGCCCTCTCGAGGGAAAGAAGCAACTCTGGGTACGACCGAAAACGATGTTTCAAGAGTATGTCGTCCACGAAGGAAAACGCGTACGACGATTCACACTGTGGCAATCTTAACGACGTTTCTCGCGCATTGATTCCGCCAAAGAGATCAGTGCTCCTGCACACTTCTCAAAAGGCTTCATGGAATCACAAGCCTGTGCGATCAATTGTTCGATTCTCTTCCGACTTTGTTCCACTCCAAAAATGGAGGGGGACGTCCGCTTGCCCTTCTCCACATCTTTCCCGACTCGCTTACCAGTCTCTTTTTCCGATCCCTCGACATCCAAAAGATCGTCCAGAATCTGAAACGCGAGACCGAGCCGCCATCCATACTCGCTCAATGCCGCGAGTTGTTCCTCTGAAGCACCGGTGACTATACCACCCATCCTCAAGGAGGCGACGATGAGCGCTCCAGTCTTCTGCCGCTCCATTCCTTCGATTTGCTCTGGAGAGGGATGGCCGCCGAAGCCTTCCATGTCGAGCGACTGACCTTCGATCATGCTCATTGTTGCCATCGCAAGCTCTCGGGTGCAGACAAGAGCAATCTCTGGAGATAGATTCTTTTGAACTTGGGGAGCAGGCTTGCTGCCTGCGTCGTGTGAGAGAACCTCGAATGCAAAGCTCAGCAAAGCATCCCCTGCGAGCAGCGCCTGCGCCTCGCCAAAGACAACATGATTGGTTGCTTTTCCTCTGCGCAGATCGTCATCATCCATACAAGGAAGATCATCGTGGATCAACGAAAATGCATGCACCATCTCGACCGCGCACGCGGCGGGAAGAGCATCGTCGACGGAACCGCCGCACGCTTCACATGCGAGCAATGTCAGAAGGGGACGAAGGCGCTTGCCCGGAAGCAGGAGCGTGTAGCGCATGGCGCGGATCAAGGTCGTCTCGGGAATGCCCGGGAATGCGACGGCATCGGCGAGCGACTTCTCGATCATCGGGAGCAATCGCGACGATGTCTGTGCGAACGATGTATCCTTTGGCATATCCGTATTGTACGACCGACCTTCGATGTCCGCACGCACTGTCTCCGTTTCCGGCAAGATTATCCTGAGCGGCGACCATGCGGTCGTCTCCGGCCTCCCGGGAATCGCCATGCCTTCGCGGCAGCGGATGACCGTGACATTCGAAGAGAGGGACTCGGGAACACTGGAAGTACGCTGCGATCCGTCTATGACGCATCCTGCGTGGCAAAATTATCTCGACCACATTGTTCGAGAATCTGAGAAAATCGCAGATCGGAAATGGTTCGGGACAATCACGATCGAAAGTGACATTCCGATCGGAAAAGGCATGGGTTCCTCTACGTCTGCAGTGATCGCCATCGCACGATGCTTGTTCGGTGAAGGCTGTGAAAATCACGCGCAGCAGATCGAAGATGCCGTGAACCCGGGGAACAGCGGCCTCGACTTCGCCGTCATCTGGAATAATCGTCCGCTGCGATTCCAGCGCGGCCATGAGCCAAAAGACATCGCACTCCCCTCTTCGCTTGCGCAGGAGATGATCCTCATCGATACGGGAACTCCGAGCGAAACGACGCCGCAACTCGTCGCGTGGGTGCAATCGTGCAAGTCCGAACTCCTTCCGCATCTGGAAACAATCGGACGTTGCACGGAGAGAATCGACCGAGGCGAACCCCTCGCATCCGTCATCCCCGACCATCATCGTGCACAAATCGCGCTCGGTGTGGTACCGCAACCTGTCCAAGCATTGATCGGAGCGATCGAACAAGAAGGAGGAGTGGCGAAGGTTATCGGAGGAGGAGGACGGACCGGTGGGGGAGGAATCGTGCTTGCATTGCATCCTCGAACTCCGACAATCGCTTCCATTGTCCGCGATCACGGATTTTCTCTCTGCGAAGCAAATTGACAAGCAACAATCGACAACCGAGAATTCCTCCAAAACAAGAATGGTTCCCAAAATTTTCAATTCTCAATTATCAATTTTCAATTTCATGCCAATCACTGCACGATCAACGCCAAATATTGCGCTCATCAAATACTGGGGCAATCGCAACGACGGCCTGCGTCTGCCCGCCGCGGATTCGCTCTCCATGGCGCTCAATACGCCTTCCGTCGAGATCATCGTGGATGACTCGGCTGTCCTCGACATTCACTCGTTCGAATCCGATGGCAGAGAGCGGACGATGACGATGAAGCACGTGCTGCGATTCAACCGTCATCTGGAACTCACGAAACAGTATCTCGCCGAGTTGGGTTCTCCCGAAGCGATCCCCGCATCCGTCTCGATCACCATCCATTCCGCGATCCCTCCGGGCATCGGCATCGCCTCG
>JACQCJ010000088.1 GCA_016201685.1 Candidatus Peregrinibacteria bacterium
TCCGATGCGGGAGGAAATTTTTCAATTGTTCCTTTGGAAAAATGGCGAATTGCGAAGGGCGAATTGCAAATGAAGAATCCACTTCCCTAATGTCCATTCGCAAATCGCCACTCGCAATTCCTCATTTCCCCCAATCTCTATGTCTCATTTCTTTACGTCAGAATCCGTCACCGAAGGTCATCCTGACAAGGTCTGCGACCAGATCAGCGATGCCATCCTCGATGACGCGCTCAGCAAAGATCCGCAGTCGCACGTCGCGTGCGAGTGTCTGGCTACGACCGGCATGGTGCTCGTGGCGGGGGAAATCCACACGAAGACGTACATCCCCATGGCAGAGATCGCGCGCAACACCATCCGCGATATCGGATACAACGATGCCGTCTATGGATTCGATTACAAAGCATGTGCCGTGCTCGTGACAGTTGGCGAGCAGAGCGCGGACATCGCGCTCGGTGTGGATGAAGCAACGAACATGACCAAAGAGCAGGGGGCGGGCGATCAAGGCTTGATGTTCGGATTCGCCTGTGATGAGACGCCGGAATTGATGCCGCTCCCAATCTCGCTCGCTCACGGCCTCACGAAAAAACTCAGCGATGTCCGCAAGAGAAACGGTCTCAACTATCTTCGGCCCGACGGCAAGAGCCAAGTCACCGTTCAGTACTCAGATGATGGAAAACCCGAGCGCATCGAGTGCGTTGTCCTCTCCACGCAGCATGCCGATACCGTCTCGCACGAGCAGATTTGCAGGGACATCAAGAAGCATGTGATCGAACCCGTGTGCGGCGAGTACCTGGATGCGAAGACGAAGTACCACATCAATCCTACCGGGCGCTTCGTGATCGGCGGGCCCCCGGGCGATTGCGGCCTCACGGGGAGGAAGATCATCGTCGACACGTACGGCGGCTACAGCCGGCACGGAGGCGGCGCCTTCTCGGGCAAAGATCCCAGCAAGGTCGACCGCAGCGCCGCCTACGCCGCGCGGTGGGTGGCCAAGCACGTCGTGAAAGCCGGCCTTGCTTCCAAATGCGAGATTCAAGTGGCCTACGCCATCGGCGTCGCCGCTCCCGTCTCCGTCCATGTCGAGACTTTCGGTTCCGGAAAAGTCGACGATCGGCAACTCGAGAAGGCCATCCAGAGCGTCTTCGATCTGCGCCCCGCCGCGATCATCCGCGATCTGAATCTCCTCAAGCCGCAGTATCAACAGCTCGCCGCCTACGGACACATGGGACGCGAGGATTTGGGCGTGAAGTGGGAAGACTGCGATCGCATGGAGGCGCTCTTGAAAGCCGTGTCCCTGAAAAGGGAAGCAGTGCTCGTGTGATCGAGAATGCAGAGTTCAGAATTCAGCGGCTCAGAAATGGTATTTCTTTATTCTAGAAAATTTCTCTGAAGTCTAAGTTCTGAATTTTGCTCTCTCAGTCATGGATTCATCTACGATACATGCATGTCCGACATCTTCAGCTTCCTCACGGAGCACGCCATCCCCTTCCAGCGTTTCGATCACGTCGCCGTGTTCACGTGTGAGGAATCGGCAAAGCTCCCGCCGATGCCGGGCGGTGACACGAAGAACCTCTTTTTGCGCGATGATAAAGGAAAGCGTCATTTTCTCGTCACGGTCGGCCACGAGAAAACCGTCGATCTGAAGAAGCTCAAGGATGTGCTCGGCGTGAAGGGCGTCTCGTTCGCATCTCCGGAGCGGCTCAAGCAGTACCTCAGCGTGGATCCCGGTTCGGTGACGCTGCTCGGGCTTATCCATGATCGTGATCGTGCGGTTGAAGTCTGGATCGACGAGGCAGTCTGGTCACACGAATTCATACAATGTCATCCGTTGGTCAACACTGCGACGCTTGTCATTCCGCGCGAGGGGATGGAGAAATTTTTTGAGATCACGAAGCATCAGCCACATATTGCCGATATTCCATCGCGCGTCTGAATATGGAATTCCCCGTGCCGCTGTCACCGGACATTCTCGCAAAAGCTCAGCAGCTCAGCATCCGTCCGGAAGAAATCGAGGAGCAGTTCACGCGGAGCCAGGGGCCGGGCGGGCAGAACGTCAACAAGCGATCGACGGCGGTCATGGTGCATCACATCCCCACAGGCATCATCGCCCGAATGCAATCCAGTCGCGAACAAAGCATCAATCGTCTGAGGGCATGGTCATTGTTGATTCTGAAAATCGAAGAGAACGTGAAGGGCAAGGAGTCGCAACGCGCGCAGGCGATCTTCAAATTGCGCAAACAGAAGCAGCGCCGGTCGCGCAAAGCCAAGGAGAAAATGTTGATGGAGAAGAAGCGAAGGGGGGAGATTAAAGAGGGGCGGAAATTGGTGACGTAGGCGCGGACGAGAAAAATAATATCAATGAGAGCGGGTTTTCTACCCGCGACCCGAAGAAAAAATCCGCGAATCATCAAGCATACAAATTGCTGATGTCCCATTTCCCCGTCGCAGATGACCATGAATAGTCCTCTGGTTTTTCGACCAGATGTGCTCTCACAGGATTTTGATGGATGTACGACAACGCCTGCACTGGAGCATGCACAATACGCATATAGAATCGAGGCTGCCAAATCGATCCACGGCCGATATTGTGGCTCACTGCCCGTTTATACAGGCCGACGATCTTGGATACAGATGACGGTGCCCGTGCTTTCATCAGAATGTGGCAGTGATTCGGCATGATCACAAAACCGTAGAGGAAAAACGGATACATCGCTTGAATGCGATACAGCGTTTCGACGGCTTCGTGCGCGCAGCCATGGTCAAGGAAGATTGGCACACGCTCGGCGATGTTCGTCGTGATCAACATGATGTGATCGTTCTGAACGGGATGGCGTTGGGACATGGATACGTGACGGAGGAATCTCGAATAGAAAATCACAGTCGCGGGTAGAAAACCCGCGACTCAGGGATGGGAATTTTTCTCGAGATTCGATTTTTGCTTGAACCAATGCGATATTTTCGGTTTTGGGGTAGCCCAGAACCCCTTGCCCGTCGCGTCTAGAAAAATGTCCATCGCGCCTAGAAAAGGCGCTCTCATTGGTGGGGGTAATTGGTTTCAATGGGGCGGGTTGGTTTCAGACATGAAATCATTTTCTCTCCACCACCGTCCCCGGATAATAATACTGCAGGATGTCCTCCGCTTTCTTCCCTTCCTTCGCCTGGCCCGCCGCACCGCACCCAGACATTCCGACTCCATGCCCGCTGAGAGGCATTCCATTGCACCACGGATCCGGTTTGCCGGCGAAGACTTCTTGGAACGGGAAGCCGCTCGCGAAGCTCGCGCTCACGTCCAGAGGAGAACGCGTCCGGCCGTCATCCGATGAGAAATATGCGGCGCGGATGGTCTGGCCCCCCTTCGTCAACACTTCTCCGGACGTGTCCTGCACGGCCGCCACCCAGTGCGGATTCTTCTCTTCGAAGGTCACCCCGCCGTAGATCTGAAACGAGGCCGGACTGTCCGATCCGTCGTAGGGCATGCCGGGGAACTTGCGATGCAATGGATCGAGGTAGTAGCTTGCGTACGTACGCGCGGCGACGGCGAACGCGCGCTGCTTCTCGTACGGTTGTGTGTCGTCTTCCTCCGAGAGGCCTGCCATGTAGTCTTCGAGCGGCAACTCATTGATCAGCGTCAGCGATCCAGCGATCATGCGGCATTCGAGGATGCCACGGAAACGATTGCGCTGCCGATTCCAGCTCGTGATGGTCGACATCCCTCCCTGTGGGTCAATGCGAACGATTCCCGAACCGAGCGAGCGGTTCCACTGCATGGCCGAGCATCCGTCATTCGTCTTCGTGAGCTGGATCAACGTCGGATCTACCGGCGATCCATTGACTGTCGGCTTCCCGGAGACAGTGACCGTCGCCAGATCCGCGCTCGAAGCGTCATCCGTTCCATAACTCAGAAGAATCCGGATCGTCGTCGTGCTCTTGGCGAAGAGCGGCGTAGTCTGCGTTCCCCGACGATCGGGGGGAGAGGCCGGAGACACGGTCACGGGCCGGGCAGGCGCGGTGTTCGTCGTTCCGCTCAATTGATGGGAGAGCAACCGGACCGTCCTCGCGTGCGTCGCGGGCGGCGCCGTGTACACCTGGTACGTCGGCTTCTGATTCGCCGTGCGCACGCGCGGGCCGCTCGCGGTGATGCGGTACGAGACGTCTCCGAACGCCACGGATTGCTCGCCCCCCTGGAAGGGAATCTCGATCTTCACGCGGATCGTTGCCGAGGAGTTCGCATTGATGAATTCCGGTGCGAAAAGATTCTCCACCACTTGCTCGAATGTCCCCGCGCGATCCTCCCATACGGCCAGTCTTCCGCTGCGCCGGTCAATTTTTCCGATCAATGATCGCCGCTGGACCGGTTTCATTCCGTTTTGATACCGCAAACTGATCAGCACCTGCTCGCCTGGCCGTCCCTGGATCTCCGTCGCGCCGATGGGGAAGAGTCCGGTAGACCGTGGCGGGCCCAAAGAAACATTCGTCGCAGAAGAGAGTGGAAGCGAAGGGGCGATCGTGCTGCCGCTCGATGTTCGCGGAGCGAGGAACGTGACGGCCCCGGAGGGATTTCCCGCGAGCACGTTTTGCCGGATTTGATCGAGCGCGGCGAAGAGGACATCGCCGGGGCAGTCGGTGGAGAGGAGCTGCCGGTGACCGACGATCGGCGGCAGAATCTTTCCGTGGAAGAGCACGGAGCGATGGAGATCAACGCCGTACTTCTCGCCGAGATGGATGAGGAGCCACTGGAGGCTTTGGGTCTGCGCCTGGGTCGGCTGCTCGACGCTGAAGTTCCCCATGAGCGCGATCCCGATCGAACCGATGTTGTGGCAGTACGCGTGTCCGCCGACCACGTAGTCGCCCCCCGCCCGCCCCTCGTAGATTTGTCCGTTCTCGTCGATCACGTAGTGATAGCCGATGTCGCCCCAGCTGCGATTCACCGTATGGTATTGATAGAGCGCGCGCATGCGCTCCAGCGGCGAGCGGGTTTCACCGGTCACCGTCATCGCCGTATGATGGATCACGAGCAACCGCACGTTCGGCGAGTACGATTGCGGCCAGAGGTACGATCTGCCCGATGCGTCTGTGGAGACCGTCTTCACCGTGCGAAATTCGTCGAGGTACTTCTGAATCGTTTCCTGACAGTCGATCACGCGCTGGGCGGGCTGATCAGATCGCTCGGCAAGCGTCACGCGCTCATCGGCGCTCGATGACGATGGTGCGGCGCTCGATGCAAACAGCTGGCTCTCGTCCGCCCCCCACTCCGCGCGCGTCAAAATCCGCGGAGCCCCCACTTCTCCGAGCGACGCAACGTGATACGTGGTCGGTGCTCGGGAAACGCGGATGGGATGCACGGTGAAATCATTCGCCTCTCCGCGGAAGCGCACGCGTGCGACAGCCTGGGGGAACAGGACGAGCGTCGATTCTCGCAACGTCGGATCCTGTTCGTTTTCGATGCCGAGCCTGGTCCATTCCGTCCATTGTCCGTGCACTTCGGCGCTTACTTCTAGATTCATGGTATCTCCCGCAACGCCGACACTGAGCGCATCGATGGGATCGGCAAAGGTCTGCATTCTTCCTTCAAACGCTCGTGCGGCGGATGGCAGCAGGACGATCAGGAATCCCAGCACCGCAAACGACCGGAGGCGCATAGGAGAGGAGTATATGAATGATGGTTACCGGTTACCAGTTATTGGTTGCCTGTTTTGTTGGATAATTTTTTCGTAGTGATCAATCATCCGCTCCGCAGAGAATTTCTCCAGTGCTGTCTTCTGTCCTTGCTGCGCGATCCCTTCTCGAAATGTCGAATTTTGGAGTTTCACGATGGCATCTCGCAGTGCATTCGAAGATTCTGCAGGCACGATCAGCGCGTCCTCTCCATTCTTCAGGTACCCCGCGATCCCGCATGCATCGGTCACAATCGTCGCGATGCCCAAACTCATCGTTTCCGCGATCACGAGGCCGAAGGGATCGTGGTCCCGCGAAGGCAGAATGATGAGGTCGCAACTTTGGTAGAATGCGGCGAGATCGGAAACGGTGGGAAGCAGTTCGATTCTCGGGGTCTCGAGCCGCTCGGCAAGATTGATGGAATCAATCCAATTGCGGAAAAAGGCTTCCTCCTTGCCCCTGCCGACGATTGTCAGGCGGACGGCGGGCATATCGCGCACGGTTTCGAGGAGGATGTCGATGCCCTTTTCCGGAGAAAGTCTTGCGACACAACCAATGCGGAGTTGCGAGTTGCGAGTTGCGAGTTGCAAATCATTTGCAATTTGCCCTTCGCAATTCGCAATTCGCCCGATTCCATTCGCAATCACCACGATCTTCTCCGGATCCCACCCCAGGTCCAGATACATCATCTTGCTCAATTCCGAGACGACGATCGTCGTCGCTTTGGAACTCAATGTTCGGAGTTTCGGCAGCCACGGGTTCTTCGTGAGCCATCTCCCCACTCTGTCGTGCTCGATCCAAAAGACGCCAATTCCCTGTTGCGTCCCGTATTCCGTCAGAAGCAATTTCTCCGAGAGGCTCAGCATGCAGATCGCGTCGAGATGGGAGAACTGCGCGAGCATCCGTTCGAGGCTGCGGCGCATCGCACCCTTGCGCCATGCGAAGCTCAGGCATGACCACGTCGTCACGGGTGGAGGAGTGATCGAGAGTTCGACGCAGGGAATGCCTTCTTCGCGGCAGCATCCGAGGAGGACCGGGCAACTTCCGGCGAAGGCGACCGCATGACCCCCCTTGATCAATCCTCGCATCAGCGTGGTCGTCTGAATCTCCGCACCGCCGTGGGCGCTCTCAAGCGGGAATCTGGTGAAGAGAATTCTCATGAGATTCTGCAGAGGGACCCGCTCAGTGTAGCCGAGCGGGCGCAGTGCAGGGGCGAGCATTGACCATGTGCCTCATCTTCGGCGCGGAGGATTTCGATGTTGCAGACGATGTCATCACCGTGACGACCGGCGTTGCCGATTGGTCCAAGATCCGCGATTTCCTCCAATCGAACGGCTGCGAGATTCTGAGCGCGGGGCTGCAGTACGTCGCGAAGCAGAAGGTGGAGTTGAAGGACGAAGCGGTCGCTCAAAAGCTCATCTCCTTCGTCGAAGCGATTGAAGAAGATGACAACGTGAGCGAGGTGCACACGAACGGGGAAATCTCGGAGAAGATGGAGAAACAAATGACAGTATGAGAACGGTTGATAGCCTCTTCCTCATGTCTCTATTTCGTGCAACGGAATAGCGTATTCCCTCAGGATCTCGAGTGTGTCGATGGTTCTGTGATCTCTATAGTATCCACGGATTGTCTCTATCATCCTCGCAAGTTCCACATCGCGGGTGAGGGCTGAGTGTATGAAGTGTCGCGCGATGGCTGTGATTCCCGCTGTCCCTGCACTCAGCATGAGTGCTCCCTCGGCAGGCATGCCCATGAGAAATCGTGATGCACTACAGACTCCGTTCACAAAAAGGAGAATATATATTCCCTGTCTGTACATCGATAAGGCATATCCAAGGCAAAAGCAGGAGTTCTTGAATTGTTCTTCATTGATGATGCTGGTGGTTTCTTCTATGATCGTGGCATCTGGACGAGAGTAAATGCTATTGACACGACTACGTATGGGAAGGGACAGCGGGTGCAGGTCTGTCGAGGGTGTGGGTGATGAACCCGGGGAAGTCATCGTTGATTCGGGGGAGTGAGTAGCGA
>JACQCJ010000089.1 GCA_016201685.1 Candidatus Peregrinibacteria bacterium
CATTCTTTTTGCAAGAAAAATGGAAGATTGCCAGCGACAAGCCTGGCAGTGGGAATACGAAGAATATTGGCTCAGCGAAGAACATCGATACCTTGGTCAGCGGTCAAGGAACATTTGCGAAATATGGTGAAGAAGTTTTCGACGACTATTGGATGAATTACCTCACCTTAGACATGGCCAGAAAGATTGAATCGGATATGTCTTACCATAACCTCGGAGAGTACCTGAAATGGAAAAAGAAGCGTATGTACAAGCACAAGAACATAGTGCCAGGATATCGAAGAATCCGACGAATCCCTGGAGCGCGAAGAAATCGGATTCCTCCTTCGTTCTCCGATTGATCGACAGCTTTTCTTCAATCATGCCTCGCCAGTACATTCACACGGCCATCGACTTTCCCAATGCCGCACCGCACATGGGGCACGTGATGGAGAAGGTGCTCGCGGACGTGATGGCGCGGTGGTTCCGCCTGCGCGGCGACGAGGTCCGTTTGCACGTGGGCGCCGACGAGAACGGCATCAAGATCCAGCAGACCGCCGAGGCGCTCGGGATGACGCCACAAGAACTCGTCGACCGGAATTCTCCGCTCTTCGAGGAGCTGTTCCGGCGGCTGAATATCTCCTTCGACTACTTCATCCGCACCTCCGACCCCAAGCGCCACTGGCCCACCGTCGTCGCTCTCTGGAATCGCCTGAAGGAGGGCGGTTTTCTGGAAAAGAGAACGTACGCCGGGCTCTACTGTACCGGCTGCGAGCGGTTCGTGACCGAGAAGGATCTGGTGGACGGCCTCTGCCCGGATCACCGGCAGAGGCCGGAAGTGGTGAAGGAGGAGAACTGGTTCTTCCTCCTGAGTCGCAAGCAGGATGCCATGAAGAAGCTCCTCCATCCGAAGACGGGAACCTACACGATGGTTCCATCATGGCGGGGTAATGAAGTCCTCTCGTTCCTCGAAGGAGGCTTGGCAGACGTCTCCTTCTCTCGATCCAAGGAAACGCTCTACTGGGGCGTTCCCGTGCCCAATGAGCCCGATCAAGTGATGTACGTGTGGTGCGACAATCTCACGAGCTACCTCTCCAGCCTGGGATTCTTCACGGATCACGAGATGCGAGAGTGGTGGGACGATGCCGAGATCACCGACGTGATCGGCAAAGACATCGCGCGCTTCCACGCGATCAACTGGCCGGCGATGCTCCAGTGCGCCGGCGTGAAGACGCCCGAGCGGCTCCTCATCCACGGCTTCATCACGAGCGACGGCCAGAAAATGAGCAAGACGCTGGGCAATGTCGTCGTTCCCTCGGATGTGCTCGACCTCTACGGCGTCGATCCGCTGCGGTTCTACCTGAGCCACGAAATTCCGGTGGGCAATGACGGCGACTTTTCCTGGAAGCGCTTCGGAGAATTATACGACGCGAAGCTCCGCAATCAGCTCGGGAATTTGCTCAATCGAGTCATGGTTCTTTTGAAGAAAGAGGAAATTCCATTAGCTCACACGAAGCATGCACTGCGCCATGAAGCAGCACTCCGTTGGGAGGATTTCCAGAAAGCAATGAATGCATTTGAATTTCATCTCGCTATTCAAGCCGCATTCGATCTGTCTCAAAGCGGAAACGTCTACATTGATGTCCATAAGCTTTGGGCCAAGAAGGGACAGGAAAAAGCGGAAGAACTGAGCGCGTTGGCTGAGCTTCTGCGTCATATTTCCCTCATGCTCCTGCCGTTCATGCCGGAGACCGCGCAAAAAATTTCAAAACAACTCAACGTTCCGTACATCCATCGCATGCTCGAGAAGAACTTCGTGATCACGGATGCGATGAAGGAGTGGGGGAGTCAGAAAGAGTGGAAGAGGGTGGGGGAGCCGGAGATTTTGTTCGCTCCCATTGAAAAATGACTTGATCTTCTTGATTGGTTTTTTGAAGGTTTTACAATCTTTTTGAGTGCAGCACTGCGCTGTACTTAGGGGGATGGGGTGAACGGTACGATGACTTTTGTCTCACCTACATCCCCTTCCTTTTTGTTTCAGCATTCTTTATTCTTCCGATGCTTGCGAAACCTCGGAGGTGCGAGATTGTCACCGGCGAGGGGAGCAGCGTTCATCTCTTTTCCATTCTTCTTTATGTTCGATCCCATGTCCGAGCTCACTGGCAGTCCCTCCCCCGAAGACGGCGGCGGTACACCGATGCCAATGGGCAGGCCTGCGCGTCAACATTCCGGCGGCGGCGATGGCGGGCGCTACGCTACCGACCTCCATTCCGTCACCATCCACGCGCGCCAGCGGACCTTCTACATCGATCTGAAAGAATCCGGCAACGGCAAGTTCTTCAAGGTCTCGGAGAAGTCGCGCGGCGGCCAGAAGACGACGATCATGTTCGACGTCGAGGACCTGGACCAATTCATCAAGGCGTTTGAAGAGATGAAGACGAAACTATGAGGAAGAAAAGGATAAAAAGGCTGTAGAGGCTTTCAAGGACATTTCCTTTTCAGCCTTTCCATCGTTTACAGCTTTTCCAGCCTTCCTCTCGCCCACGCCCCCCCGCTCATCGGCTTTTTGCCGGAAGGTTGGACGGTCACGAGGTACAGCGTCGTATCGTGCGCACAGAAGAGAGCATGCGATTCGTCGGTTTTTTCCAGACTCGTTTCCAGGATCTTCAGCGTCGCATCTCGGATCGTGAGCGTGACGCCGGGCCAGGGGTTCAGCGCACGGACGCGGCGGTCGATTTCGTCTGCGGTCATAATCTGCGGATCGACGATGCCGTCGGCTCTCGTGAGTTTGCGACAGATCGTGACGCTATTCTCTGATTGTGGAACCGGATGAAGTGATTTCTTGAGGGTTTCGATCAGCAGCTCAGCACCGATCGGAGCGAGGCGATCATGAAGCGCTGTGAATGTTTCCCGCGGTTCGATGGGCGTGTGCTCCTGCGCGAGGATCGGGCCGGCATCGAGCTCATGAACCATTCGCTGGATCGTCACGCCGGTTTCGCGATCTCCCGCGAGAATTGCGTGTTGCATGGGCGAGGCGCCACGCCAGCGGGGCAGGAGCGAAGCATGAACATTCACCGGAGCTACGTCCGGGAAGTTGAGGATCGTTTGGGAGAGGATTTGGCCGTAGGCTACGACAATTGAAAATTGAAAATTGAAAATTGAAAATTTGGAAAGAATATCATCGAATTCATCATTGATATTTTCCGGTTGAGCTACCGCTAGGTGGTGTTTTTGGGCGACGAGCTTCACTGGAGATTGTGTTTGGATCTTCTCGCGTCCCTTGGGCTTGTCCGGCTGCGTGATCACGAGATCGATCGAGAAGGCCGGATCATCGGCCAAAGCTTCGAGTGACGGTGCGGCGAAGGTCGAGGTGCCGAGGAAGACGAGGGAGAGAGGGGAAGGGGGCATTGAGGATAGTGTACACTTTCGACGAATTGCGAATTGCAAGTTGCGAATTGCGAATTGAGTCTTTGCATTCGCAACTCGCCCTTCGCCCTTCGCAATTCTTTATGTCTCATCGCCCCGCCATGCTCGGCACCGTCATTCGAGCACTCATCGCACCGGTGCTTCGCGAATGTTCTCCCGCGTGCGGCATCGTTTCGATCACAGCGGTCGACGTCTCGTCCGATTCCTCGTACGCGACGGTGATGATCAGTGCTCTTCAGAAGTCGGAGCTCGCGCTCGATTTTTTACAAGGCAGAAGGAACGATCTCCAGCGCCTGCTCAGCAAGCTCCCGCGTCGAAAAATTCCCATGCTTCGCTTCCGCATCGATCGGGCGGGGGAGCGGGGTGCGAGGATGGATGAACTTCTGCGGGATGCCGAGAAAGAAGATATTGACGTTGAATAAAAATTGTATTTTAATTGAAACATGGGAAATCATGTGATCATCAGCGATCTCCACCTGGGCCGTTTTGGCCGTGGACGAGAGGAGAATGCGAATGCATTGACGGCATTTGCCACGATGGCTGCCGAACGAGGAGCCAGATTCTGGGTGAACGGTGATCTCGATGAAGATTATTTGTTGCGCAAAGGCGCTGTGGATCTGCGCGCGTACCGTGCCGATGCGGAGGTCGTTCGTCGCGCGTTCGAGATTTTCTGTCGTGCCACATCCAATCCCATCGATGTTCTTCGGGGCAATCACGATCATCCGCAGATGGATGATGCGCTCCTCCAGGAGCGGATTGCACCCTGGAGCGATTCGCTGCGTTTCCGCGTTCATCGAGCGCTCGCGGTCCAACCAGAACAGAATCTTGTGCTTACCCATGGACACATCATTGATGGCATCGTTGAAAGTCGCATGCGCATTCAACGGGCTATCAAGGAAGGATGGAAATCGCAGGCGGCTCTCGACATACTTTCTGATCCTTTGCTGGAAGAGCTATTCCGAAAGAAGGATCTACGGGCTGATCGCTTGATCCACCTGTGCATGACATTTGCCAGGAGGCTCGGGTTTGCCGAGACGATCGAGGATACCATCCCTTCCTTTCTGGGATTCAAAAAACGGCGAGAGCAGCGTCAGCATGAACAACTCTTCAGAGATTCTTCCTACCAGGAAAGAACTCGAGAACGAGCATCGATGACCGATACCGCGGCGCATCTCGCACTTGCCGCTTGTTCGCGCGTCATTGCTGTCGGGCACGATCATGTCTGTGGCCTTGTTCCTCGGATGGTGCCGAATCCGCGCACAGGAACCTATGAACGTGTCATTGTTGCAAACAGCGGGGATTTCGTCGCCTCCGGCCGCGCAAAGACGGCGGTTTTCGTCGATACCGATGAACGAACCGTCAGACTGCTCATGCATGACAAAGAAGGAGTGAAGCCTTTGAAAGGACCCGTCGACTTTTGAGTGGGCGGTCCAGTATGTCATCGTCAATACACATTCGATCATCGCGTGACACTTCATCGTCCTTTCAAGACTAGTGCATTGAGCGAGAGGAATGACCCTCATAGACTTCGCCTCCTCTATGCTTGCGAAGGATGACGCATCGAAGGCTCTCGCGCTCCTCGCTCCTGCGTCACACGTCCGTTGCATCTGCCACCGCAACCCCGATGGCGATGCGATTGGCGCTTTGCTCGGCATCGGACTTCTGATAGAGCAGGTTCTTCCGCAGCGCGACGTCACGTTTCATTGCGTCGATCCCGTCCCGGAGATGTTTCATTTTCTCCCCGGCGTGTTCCGCGTTCAAGGGTCACTTTCACATCCAGAGCATCCCAAAGGACTTCCACTGCAATCGGACGACGTCATTGTCTTCGTCGATTGTGCCGAGCCCAAGCTCACCGAGATGCACGAGACGCATCCGCAGCTCTTCGATGGCACCTTCAAAACGATCGTTCTCGATCATCACCATGCCAACCCGCGCTTCGGCAGCGTGAACTTCGTCCATCCCGAGGCGGCCTCTACCTGCGAAATCATCGTCGCGCTCGCCTCGGCTTTCGAATGGCCGCTCACGTCCGACATCGCGACCTGCCTGCTCACCGGCGTCTACACCGATACCGGCGGTCTCCTCCACAGCAACACCTCCGCGCACGTGTATCGCACGGTGGCGCGTCTCCTGCGCGCGGGCGCCCGCCGGCAGTCCGTCATCACGGCGGTCTTCCGCAGCGCGAAACTGAGCACGCTCCAGCTGTGGGGGCGCGTGCTCGAGAAGATCACGCTCACGGAGGAGGGCGGCGCCATCTCCGCCGTCACCGAGGGCGACTTCCGCGCGACGGGCGCCGAGTACAGCGAGCTCACGGGCGCCATCGATTACGTGAACGCCATCCCCGGAATGCGCTTCTCGCTCATCCTCTCCGAACGCGCCGGCAAGGTGAAAGGATCTCTGCGGACGATGCGCGATGACGTCGACGTTTCCGCCATGGCCGGCAAATTCCAAGGCGGCGGCCACCGCAAAGCCGCCGGCTTCGCGCTGCCGGGCAAATTGAAACCGGAAGTCAGGTGGAAGGTCGTCGAAGAATCGCGGGAACGGGAGGAAAAATAAATCTTCCGTTAACGATTCGATTGTTGCCTCTTTGATCGTCGTTTGCCCAGTCCCGGGCCAATGCGAGGAGCAATCATCACTTCCAATGTGGAGATATCCAACATCCCTGTTTCCGGGTTCGTGGGAATGCACTTTCGTACATACTTAAATCCGGCGTGAAGCACACCATCCCGATGCCGATTTTGCCCATAGTTTAGCCATGCTCAGGCTCTGTCAGGAATCGACAATAGACCTAACTTTTGGTTAGCTCTAAGTATGAGACCCGGTGCTCGTCATCTCCGCA
>JACQCJ010000098.1 GCA_016201685.1 Candidatus Peregrinibacteria bacterium
GACGTGAGCGAGTTCGCATCCGCGACGAATGCGACGGCGTTTCGATCCTTCGTCTGCCGCATGATGTAGGCGTAGCGGATGTTCGGGACGCGATCGCGAATTTCACGCAAACGCGAGACGAGCATCGTGAACATCGGCTTCCGCATGTCCGCTCGCGTCGCGATTCCCTCGAGCCATGCGCCATCGAATTGCATCGCCGCCGCCGCCGCGGTGCTCCGAAGCCGTTGCTGAAGCTCCTCCCGCATCACATCGCGCGAGCGGATGAACACCAAAACGCCGAAGAGCGCAATGACCCCGGCGACGGCAATGCCCAGCACGATCGTCTGCCAATCGGAACGGACCGTCTGTGTGAGGGGGGAGTGCTGCACAGCGAGAAAATATTCCGATCATTTTAGCATACTCTTGAGAAAAAAACCACTGTAGAGACGTGCGTTTCTTGCATGGCAAATGCCGTTCGGGTGATGCGTAGAGGACTGTTGTTTTTATGTATTGTTTTTGTTGGTGACCTCACCCCTCGCCCCTCTCCAGCCTTTTGCATCGATCGTCTCGAATTCGGAGGAAGCGTTCCTTTTTTCGAAGAGATGGAGAGGGGAATGTTTTGTCTGTTGTTTTGTTTCCTCTATCCCCCGTCCCCTTTCTCCGTGGGAGAAAGGGGGGGCCTTGATCATTGGACATTCTCCCCTCCTCCCGCCTGCCCTGAGCCTGTCGAATGGGCGGAGGAGGGGTTGGGGGTGGAGGAAACAAAAACGCCAAAAAGAACCCACCCCATGGACTCTTCAGAACATTGCTCAACGCGCCGCACCGCCCGGCAACTCGAAGTGAAACGTGGAACCTTTCCCCTCGGCACTCTCGAACCACATCCTCCCGCCGGCACTCTTGATGATGCCGTTGGCGATGAAGAGATCGAGACCGTTGCCCACCGGTTTGAAGACGGAGGCGTTTGATCCGCGCATGAACTTCTGGAAAATGTTCGGCTGATCGTTGGCGGGAATGCCACAACCATGATCCTCCACGGAGACGCGCACGCGACCATCGGCGAAGCACTGCGTGCGCACCGCGATCACGCCGCCTTTGGGGGAATAGACCACCGCGTTATCCAGGAGTTCCCGCATGACCGCCGCGATGAGCTTCGCATCGATCTGCATGGTCATCGGGCAATCGTTGAAAGTCATTTCGACGCGCTGGGAGCGGCGGCGCAGTGACGAATCCAACGCTTGCACCTCGATCTCGATGACGGCGCGCAGCGACGCCTCCTTGGCTTCGTACTGCAAACTGCCCGTCCATACGCTGTTCGCTTCTTCGAGAGTTTTGAGAATCGCACTCATCCGCGCAATTCCTTCATCCATTTGATCGCACACGTCGCCGTCCTTGCACGCCACTCCGTCATTTCGCTCGCGGAGAATTTCGAGCCACCACCGGAACATGGTGAGAGGAGCTCCAAGCTGATGCACCGCGAGGTTCATGAACGCCGCGCGTTCGTTCTCCAGCTGCTGGAGCGATTCGAACCGCCGCTTCCACGCGTAGAGAATGATATATCCCGCGAGGAACGTGCCGGCGAGCACGATGAGGAGATACGCGAAGGGCGAGAAGATGCTCTGCGAGAGGAAGAGGAATTCCCCGGCATCCATGTCCAGCCCGATCACGGCGACGACGCGCCCGCGCGCGTTGAGGATGGGGGCGTAGCCGGAGATGGCCCGGCCCCACTGATCGTTGGAGATTTCCTGATCGACGGTGGGATGGAGAAAGGCATCGCTTCGCAGAGCGGAGACATTCGTCGCATCGTAGAGGTCGCCGGGGTACGACGGTTCCTCGCCGGAATCGATCACACCATTGTGATTGACGTCGAGTTCCTGCTTGGTCGCGAGCGCATCGGCATCGACGACGAACTCGAGAGTGTTGGGATCCTTCGTCCGCCGCATAATGTAGGCGAAGCGAACGGCCGGGACACTCTCGCGGATCGTGCGCAACTGCTTGACGACCTTCGGGAAAGCAGGGAGCTTCATGGCGGCCCGGCCGTGGAGCGTGTCGAGAACGTCGCCGTCGAATTGCAACGCCGCGACGGCGGCCGTCGTCCGCAGTTGATTCTGGAGCTGCTGCTGCATGAGCGAGCGGCTCCGGACGAAGAAGAACGCGCCGACGATGGCGATCGTGACGGCGATCGCGCACGCCACGATCAGGATGCGGGGCGCCCCGCGCACGCCGGAGAGTGGACCTTTGAGCGACAAGGAAGAGTGTGGGTTTTCGTTCTATTGTAGCGGAAAAGGCGGATGAATGGAAGATACAAGGAACAAGGAACAAGATACAAAGAAGGGGCATCTCAGGCGGGAAAATTTGTTTCTTGTATCTTGTTCCTTGTATCTTTCGCTCCGTATGCGACCTCTGACCACCGACGATATCCGTCAAGCGTATCTCGACTTCTTCCGCGACCACGATCATGCGGTGATTCCGGGCGCGCCGCTCGTGCCGGAGAATGATCCCACCGTGCTCTTCACGACGGCGGGAATGCATCCGCTCGTGCCGTACTTGCTGGGAGAAGCGCATCCGGCGGGGAAGCGGCTTGTCGACGTGCAGCGCTGCGTGCGAACCCAGGACATCGATGAAGTGGGCGATGAAAGTCATTTGACCATGTTCGAGATGCTCGGACGGTGGAGCTTGGGGGACTACTTTAAGGAAAGTGCGATCGAGATGAGCTTTGAATTTTTGACGCGCGTTCTGGAGATGCCGCTCGAGATGCTGGCGGTGAGTTGTTTTGAAGGCGATGCGGTGGCGCCCAAGGATGAGGAGTCCGCAGGATACTGGAAGAAGATGGGCATCCCCGAGGAACGGATCGGCTTCCTGCCCAAAGCGAAGAACTGGTGGGGGCCCGCCGGAGCGACCGGACCGTGCGGGCCGGACAGCGAAATGTTCACCTGGATCGGCGAAGGGGAGCCGCAGGGAAATCCGGCGACGCACGAGAACGAATGGCTCGAGATCGGCAATGACGTCTTCATTCAATACACGAAAACGCCGGAGGGAACGTTCGAACCGCTGCGGCAGAAAAATGTGGATGAAGGAATGGGACTCGACCGCTTGGCATGGATTCTGCAGCGCGAAGAAGGTGCCCAGAACGTCTTCGAAACCGATCGCATGAAGCCGATTCTGGAAGCCGTGTTCGATCTGCAGGAGCACTCGGCGTTCGCCGCGAAGAATCGCGATGAAGAACAAATCCATCGCGAAGAGACGCGCGCCGCGCGCATCATCACCGATCACCTGAGAGCGGCAATCTTCATCATCGCCGACGGGGTTGCGCCGAGCAACGTCGACCAAGGATACGTCTTGCGGCGATTGATCCGCAGAGCGATTCGTTCCGCTCGGACGCTCGGGATCGAACATCGCGGCGAGTTCAGTCCGACGATCGCGCGTGCGGTGATCAAGGAGTACGGCGAATTCTACGCACACCTCCATGAACGAGAGGCGGTGATCCTCGCGACCTTGAGGCAGGAAGAAGAGCAATTCGGCCGCACGATTCAGGAAGGTCTCAAGCGCTTCGAGAAAACCGTGAAAGAGATCAGCGGATCCACGATCGACGGGATCAGTGCCTTCCACCTCTACGATACGTACGGCTTTCCACTCGAACTCACGAAGGAAATGGCGAAGGAACAGGGACTCAACGTCGATGAAGCGGGATTCAAAAAAACTTTCGAAGAGCACCAGGACAAATCGCGCGCCGGAGCCGAGAAGAAGTTCAAGGGGGGCCTCGCCGATCATTCGGCCGAGACGACGAAGCTCCACACCGCGACGCACCTCTTGAATGCGGCATTGCGAAAAGTTCTCGGCAATCATGTGTCGCAGAAGGGATCGAACATCACGGCGGGGCGCCTGCGCTTCGATTTCAACCATCCGGACAAAATGACGCAAGAGCAGATCAAAGAAGTGGAAAAGCTCGTGAACGAGGCGATCAAAGCCGACCTTCCAGTCTCCTTCCACACGACGACCGTGGAGGGAGCCAAGAAAGAAGGCGCCATTGGTGTGTTCGATGAACGCTATGGCAGTGAAGTAAAAGTCTACGTCGTCGGCCCCTCTGATCATGGTCATGGTGAGTTCATCGAACCATTCAGTAAGGAAATTTGCGGCGGCCCGCACGTCGCACACACCGGCATGCTTGGGTCCTTCGCGATCCAGAAAGAGGAGAGTTCATCCGCAGGCGTTCGGAGGATCAAAGCCGTCGTCGAAGGAGGGCCGAAGGAGATTGATGTTGCGAAGGAAGCCGCCTGATGCATTGTTACATGGCTACATTGTCACATGGTTCGCCATGCAAGTCCGATCGTACCAAACGGGAGATCTTCAGAATCGCTTGCGAACTATTTGACCATGTAACAATGTAATCTCGTGAGATTCAGAATCTTCCTCCTCGGTTTATTCTTCGTTCCCTTGGCCGCACATGCCGAAGACTCGACCGTGTGGAATTTTCAGAATGCCGACGCGCTGAAGGTGTGGAACGTGCAGGGTATTTCGGTGCAGCCGACGGCGGAGGGGTTCCACATCACCGGACAAGGCGGGATGATCCGCGCAACCCTCCTCGCGCATCCGATTGATGTCATCGAACTGACCTTCGCGCGGTCGCAAGCCACAACTATCGCGCTCTTGTGGCATGTACCGGGAGCCCCGCAGCAGGCACTCGTTCAGGTCCCCATTGTGCTGAGCGGAGGGTCGCAACCGGAGACGGTGACGGTCAACATGGGCCGCTACCAAAAATGGAGCCGGAATGCTGATCTTCTCGGGCTGGGGTTTCCGGAGGGAACGGATCTCGTGCTCCAGGATATGACAATGCGGGGGTGGAGCCTGAGCGAGAAGATCCTGGAGGCGTGGCGCTCCTTCTGGACGTTCGATGAGGAGAAGGCGTACTCCATCAACTTCCTGTGGGGGCCGCTCCTCGTCACGAATCCCGTCGCGCGCGAACAGCTCTTCAGCACGCTGCCGCCGTTCGGACGGTCTGCGAACTCGATCTTCTACGGCATCATCATTCTGGCGGGGCTGGTGATCGCGAGCCTCGCCGCGTATCGAAGAATGCGCCTGCGGGATGGCGCACGACACCGCACATGCATTCTTGCCTTCCTCGGGGTCGTCGCCTCGGTGTGGCTTGTGTACGACGTGCGCATGGGGAGCGAGATTCTCTCGTATGCCGCAAGGGATTATCGTACGTACGTTTCTCAGCCGCCCGGAAATCGGACGCTGCGGAATCTGGAGAATTTTTACGATGTCGTGGAGCGGAGCATGCCGCTGCTCACGCTCGATCCGCACTACGTCATCATCGTTCCGAAGGGCATCGAACATTTGGCAACCGTCGCGCTCTCCATGACCTATCCTTCCGTTCCGTTGTTTCCCGAGGAAAAACCCGGACCTGAGATCCATGCATGGCTCATCTTCCGACGGGGAGACATCCGCGTGGACGACCATGGACAACTCGTGCAGGGATCGACCGTGCTCTCGCCACCCGGGCGCATCGTGACGCAATTCGACCAGACGTCGTTTTTGTTCCGACCCATTGACGCAATCGTACGGCGCCCCATGGGCGCCGGTACAGACGCCGCATGCGGCGTCTCTACCATTCACCCGCAATGACCCTCCTCTGGCTGCCCATCGGCCTGGCGATCCCCACCCTCATCGGGTGGCTCGTACTCACGCTTCTCGAAGGGAAAACGCCTGTGCTGCTTGCAACCGAACGCTGGGTGATGGGCCTCCTCCTTGGGCTGACATTCACGATGTATCTGACGTTCCTCGCCCACATCGCCTCGATCATCGCGCTCTCGCTGGCAGGATTCTTCGCCATCCAGCTCGTTGCCCTCGCGATCCTCGGCGGACTGTATTTCCTGCGCGAGTGGCGAGACGCCGCGTACGGCGTCTCTCCCCCCGTGCCACCCGCGCCATCCCCGCGACCGCGGCTGTGGATTGTGCTCATCCTGATCGCGCTCCTCCTCTGGACCGCCGCGAAGATCATCCTTCCCGGCTTCATCCTCCTCTCGACGCCGCCCTACTTCGACGACACGATCTCGAACTGGAACATGCGCGGCAACGTCTTCTTCGTGACCAAGAATCTGGAACTGAGGCTGCCCACGCAACGTCCCGGCGACACCGCTCCCAATAGCCTGAGTTCCTATCCGCCGACGGTGCCGATGGCCAAAGCATGGCTGGCCGATTTGGCAGGCAAATGGGATATCGGCCTTGTGAACAGCATCCACCTTGTGTGGCTGCTCATCAGCCTCGCTCTCGTGTGGACGACGATCCGGCGCACGGCGTCGCGAACGTGGTCGGTGATCGCTCTCTGGCTCCTGGCATCGCTGCCGCTCTACCTCATGCAGGGCACGAATGCCTACGCGGACGTGTTCCTCTCCGCCCACCTGCTCGCGGCGGCCGTCCTCCTCTATCACGCGGCCCGAGCGGAGACGCCGCAGCAGCGTCTGGCGGCACTCCGACTCGCGGCCTTCGCAACGGCGCTCCTCCCCTTCACGAAAAACGAGGGCTTTCTGATTTACCTCCCCACGATCCTCGCCGTGACGGTCGCATTGCTCCTCGTGAGCGTTAAACGGAACATCCTGACGTGGAAGCACGTCGGCGTCGCCTTCGCCTGGTTCGTTCTCTTGATTCTCGCGATCGGCGCACCGTGGATCGGCTTCAAGCTCGCCCACGGCATGCCGTTCGGGAATGCAAAATCCGTGAGCGGCTTCACCATCGCCTGGCAACCGAACGTGCTTGTCTCCATCGCCATCAACACCTTCTTCGAAGGGAATTGGCTCCTGCTCTTCCCGGTCTTCATCGCTCTCCTGCTCGCGCGCTCCCGCGAAGCCTTCCGCACCCCTCTCGCGGTGCTCACATTCACTTTCCTCATCGTCTATCTCGGTCAGATTCCGCTCTTCCTCTTCACGAGCCTGTCCACCGAAGCGCTGATGCAAACGGGCTACGCGCGCGGCCTCATCCACTTGGTGCCGATCGTCATCATCATCGTGACGCTGCTCGCGCGGTCGATTGTCGACAATGAGGATGAAAGATACAAGAAACAAGATACAAGAAACAAAGAATGAGACACTGCTTGGAATTTTTTTGTATCTTGTATCTTGTACCTTGAGTTTTGCTTCAGTTGCCTCTTGTTCACAACTCGCTATCCTCCATCCATGCCATCCTACGCCGCCTTCATCGGACACCAGCCGCACCTGAGCATGGCGGAGCTGAGCGCTTCGCTCCCGGATTTCCGCATCGAACGGATCCTCGGCGGCACCGTCGTGATCTTCTCGGCCGGCGAAATTCTCGACGAGCGTTTTCTCCGCAAGCTCGGCGGCATCATCGTCATTGCCAAAGCATTCGAAAATGCGCCGGCGGATTGGTCGACTCTCCCGCGGCTTCTCGTCCGCGAAACGCAGACCGTGAAAGGCAAAGTGACCTTTGGCCTCCGCACGCACGGTCTCCCGCGAAGCGACGTGAGCAAGCTCTACCGCCAGTGCAAGGACGCGCTGAAGAAGAGCGGCCGCCCGGCGCGGTACGTGGGATCGGAGGGCAAACCCGCGCCCTCGCTCGTGCTGCACGAGGAGGGACTGATCGGCGGCAAGCACGGCTGCGAGTTCGTCATCGCGAGCGGCAAGGACTTTCTGTGGATGGGGAAGACCGTCGCGGCGCAGGACATCGAGGCCTACGCCAAGCGAGATATGAAGAAGCCCGTCCGCGACACGGGCATCGGCCTCCTCCCCCCCAAGCTCGCGCAGATCTTGCTGAATTTCGGCGTGTGGCTCGTCAAGGGACAGCAATCGCAAAATCGTAATTCGCAATTCGCAATTCGTAATTCCCTCACCGTCTGGGATCCTTTCTGCGGCACCGGCGTCATTCCCATGGAATGTCTCCTCCGTGGGTGGACGGTGCTCGCCTCCGATCTCTCGCTCAAAGCGGTGAACGGGTGCCTGAAGAATCTCGAATGGCTGCGGAAAGAAGAGAAGATCTTCAAGAAGGACGTGGCAAGCACGGTATGGAAGCAGGATGCGTCCAAGCCCTTCGAAGCAAAAATGACGCCCGACGTGATCGTGACCGAGACGAGCCTGGGCCCCTCCCTCATGGGACGTCCTTCCCTCAAGGACGCCGCGAAGATGCGCACCGAGAACGAGCGACTGCAAGAAGGGTTCCTCCGCGCAGTCGCAGCCCGCCTCCCGGGCGTACCGCTCGTGGTCACGTGGCCGGTGTGGTACAACCGCAAAGAGCAACTCCGCCTGGAACGCGTGTGGTCGGTGATCGATGAACTGGGCTACCGCTCAGCACTTCCTCCGGGAATCGAATCGGATCACGAGACGCGCCTGAGCCTCCTCTACCGGCGTCCCGATCAGTTCGTGGGGAGAGAAATCGTATTGCTGGAAGCAAGACAACGGTGAGAGAAGAGAGCCGACTGAAGTTCTCGCAGAAAAATTCCAAGAACCAAGACTCCAGAAGCCAAACAATTCATCATAATCCTGAGTACACGACAATTGGGACCAAAGAACTCGCAAAAACATCTGAGGTAAGCCACTATGAAGGTGCACTGTACTGGTGATTTACCCCAGTTGCTTATGAAGGCTACCTGTAAAAAAGGGCTGTTCAAGCCCTCACGGACACCTTGCGTGTTCATCTCCCCCTTCGGGGCCAGCGTCTCGAGTTCCTTGCGCAGTTCGTTCTCGGTCTCATCACCGTCCGTACGGTGAATCTCACGCAGATCGCGCTGACGTTCTGCTCGAAGGCGAAGACGGCATCCAGCTGC
>JACQCJ010000090.1 GCA_016201685.1 Candidatus Peregrinibacteria bacterium
CTAGGAGTCCTCTCCGCGTGCCCTCCAGCTCGATATCCTGGAATCCGTTCTGCGCGATGATGATGAGGGCCTTCTTGGGCATGGAACGTAGGATGTCACCCTGTGGTGAGCTTTGCGAATCCATCGAAGGGTCAATTTCTTCAGCGGCGACTGGAGAGAGCCACCTTGAGACCCAACGCGATGAGCACCGCGCCCATCAAGCGCTCGGCGACCAGGTTCACGGCATCGATGCGACGACGGATCAGCCGCGCCGAGAGCAACGACCCCAGCACGGCGAACCATGCGAACGTCGCGAAGGACATGTAGAGACCATAGAGCACCTGGATCGCCAAGGGCGTTTGGGGGTCGATGACCTGGGTGAAAAGAGCGAGGAAGAAGAGCGTCGCCTTGGGGTTGAGCGCATTGCAGAGAAACCCGAGGCGGATGCTCTGCCACGCTGATATCTTCAACATGGCTTCGGCGTGCTGTTCTTTGCTGCCATGAGGTCTCTTCGCAGTGATCGCCTTCCAACCGATGAAAAGCAGGTAGGCCGCCCCGAGCAATTTGATCAGTGAAAAGAGAACGATTGATTGCGCGATGATGAATCCGATGCCGAGCAGCGAGTACGTGACGTGCACGAGAATGCCCAGCGCAAGGCCGAACGCCGTCCACACCACCACCCTCCGCGGCTGCGTGATCCCCTGCTGGAGGATGATCGCGAAATCGGGTCCTGGACTGGCGACACCGAGCAAGTGGATGAGCGCGACGGTGAGGAAGGCGTGCATGACGAATCGGGAAGAGCACCGAGCATACACCCACAGAACGATCCAATAATAGACCTGTTGCGCAATAAAAAAGCGTCAAGCAAGCAGAGCTAACATCGACGCCAAAACAATCAGAAATTGGCTCCCGATCATGTATGGCACCATCAAATGGTACTGAAAAGCAGTAGAAAAACTTAACAATTGGCTATTCTGCTATTGCGCAACGAGTCTAATAGACACGCTTGAAGGAATCGCTTCCGTAATTTTCAATTTTTCATTTTCAATTATCAATTTTCCTCCATCCCCAACCTCCTCGCTTCCTGCACTTTCTGTTCGGCCTCCGTGCGCGTCATTTCCGTGAACGGCAGGAGAGCGTCGGGGCTCGCTTCGACGACGGCGACTTCCGGCGCCGGCGCCTGCTTCGATTCCTTCCCGAAGCGCAGCATCCCGAGCGCCTGCATCGTCGTCTGGGCGTTCACGAGCTTGTTGCGGGTTCCGTAGCGCTTGCTGAGGACGTTTCTGACTCCTGCGTGATCGAGAATGACTCTGAGAGCGCCGCCCGCGATGATGCCGGTGCCCTCGTACGCCGGCAACAACCGGATCTTGGCTGCCTTGAACTTGGTTTCGACTTGATGCGGAATCGTGCCGTCGACGATGGGAATGCGGATCATTGCTCTCTTGGCGGCGGATGCGGCTTTGCGGACGGCGGCCTGGACTTCGGCGGCCTTCCCCGTGCCAAGACCGACTTTCCCTTTGCGATTGCCCACCACCACGATTGCGCGGAACCGCATGCGGCGTCCACCTTTGACCACACGCGTGACGCGATCCACGGAGAGCGTCGCTTCCGCGAACTCGCTCGGTTCTTTCTGTCGGCGGCCACGGTCGCCTTTGCGGTCGGGACGGGAGGTTTTGGCGGTCATAGGAATTTAGGGGGCAATTGGATTGCGGTAGTAGTTGAGAAGTTCCTGCACTTTTTTTCTATCGTCCTCAGAAAGGAGAATGACATCTCCCGTATCCATGATATGAAGATTTTCATCGGCAGTAAAATTTACATCTTCGTTATCAGGAAGACCTTTATCCAGTCCAAATTGGTCTTTCAAGCATCCTGCTCTAATGCAACTGCCGATGAGTCGGAATTCTCCCATAGAAAAGTTAAAAAGATAATCCACCTTCGCGGGCGGCATCGGCTAATTCTTTCACGCGGCCATGGTACTTGTAGCCATTGCGGTCGAAGACGATGGAGGTGATCTTGGCTTCCTTCGCCTTCGTGGCGATGAGCGTGCCGAGTTTTTTGGCGCCGTCCTTCGTGAGCTTCGCCTCCGCTTCCCTTGTGCTCGCGGCGAGGAGCGTGCGGCCGGCATTGTCGTCGATGAGCTGGACCGTCATGCCCGTGAGTGAGCGGTAGACGGAGAGGCGCGGCCGATCCTTCGTCCCGCTGATGCGCGCGCGGATGCGGCGCTTGCGGCTCTGCCTACGGAGAACTTTTTCAGCGGACATTGGAGGGGAATTTGGAAGGTTACATTGCTACAGGGTTACATTGTTCGCAAGCGTGTCTCTGAGCAGAAGGTCGTTAACCATGTAGCCATTTAACCATGTAACGATTTACGCTGCAGCCTTCGCCACCGCCGCCTTCCCCGGCTTCCTGCGGACATTCTCGCCGAGGTAGCGCACGCCTTTGCCTTTGTAGGGCTCGGGCTCTCGGAGTTCGCGGATTTGGGCGGCCACCTGGCCCACGAGCTGCTTATCGATGCCGCGGATAATGAGGATATTCTTGTTCTTTTCATCCTGGCTGATCTCAACCCCCTCGGGAATCGAGAAATGGATGGGGTGCGAGTGGCCGAGGTTGAGCACGAGCGTCTGGACTTTACCCCGAGCGGAGTCGAGGGGCTTCATCTGGGCCTTGTAGCCCACTCCGATGATCTCGAGCTTCTTCTCGTACCCCTGGCTCACGCCGACGGCCATGTTCTGGATGAGCACGCGGATGAGGCCGTGACGGGCGCGTGCGTCGTCCGAATCATCCTTCCTCGTGACTTTGACCTGATTGCCGTCGATCGCAATGGCAACCTCCGGGAGGAGCATCGTCTTCAGCTGACCTTTGGGGCCCTTGACCGTTACGACGGATTCCATGACTTCAATGGTCACTCCGGAAGGCAAGAGCACGAGTTTGGAACCGATTCGAGACATATCAGGAATTGCGAAAGGCGAAGGGCGAATTGCGAATGATGGAAGTGCATTCGCCATTTGCAATTCGCAATTCGCAATTGATCAGGCCAATCGTGATGAAGAAAGAGCCCATTATGAAATTGTACAAAGAAGTTCCCCTCCAATCTTCCTCTTCCGCGCTTGGCGATCCGTCAGGAGCCCTTCGCTCGTCGTCAGGACGGCCATGCCGAAGCCCTGGAGGACGGGTTTGAGCTCGGTGAAGCCGACGTACAGGCGGCGGCCCGGCTTGCTCTTGCGTTCGAGGGTGAGCGCTGGCTTCTCCTTGGAGAATGTGACGAGAATCTCCTGCTTGGGAACTTCTCCGATCACCTCGACTTCCTCAATCCATCCTTGCTTCTTGAGAAGCTCGCAGAGGTGCTGGTTGATCTTCGACCACGGAGCCTGGCATTCGGGGCGGCGGGCGTGCTGCGCATTGCGCATCCGTGTGAGGAGATCGCCGATGGGGTCGCTCAGATAGACCATGAGAAGAATTGAGAATTGAGAATTGAAAATTGATAATGGTTGGAAGCACGAGGAGAGCTGAGCATTGAAGTAAAAGAGGAAGGGATCAACATCATGAGGAGGGAAGCTACCATAATTTTCAATTATCAATTCTCAATTATCAATTCACCAAGAGGACTTGGTGACGCCCGGAATTTCGCCGTTGGTGGCGAGTTCGCGGAAGCAGATGCGGCAGATGCCGAAGAAGCGCATGTAGCCGTGCCGTCTCCCGCACAGCCCGCAGCGATTGTAGATGCGCGTGGGGAATTTCGGTTTCTTGCCCGCACGCATGACGCGCAGGTACTCCCGGAGACGGTTTTGCTGACTGAGACGGAGGGCGAGGCGGGCCATGTAATTGGGAAATGTGAAAGAGAAGGGCAGTTAAGTATGGCTGACGGAAGCGGATTCTTCAACTGCTTTCTCCTTGATTCGTGAGGGAGAGGACTTCGTCGACGGTTTGCGCTCCGGGGTGAAGGGCATCCCGATCTGCTTGAGGAGCGCGCGGCCGCGATCGTCGCGCCCGGCGGTCGTCGTGAATTGGATCTGCATGCCGAAGATCTTGGCGGCATCGGCGGAGGGGACTTCCGGGAAGATCGTGTGGTCGCGAATTCCGATCGCGTAATTGCCTCTCCCGTCGAGCTTTGCGGGGAGGCTGCGGAAGTCGCGGATGCGCGGCAGAACGTAGCTCACGAGCCGGTCGACGAATGCTTCCATGCGCCGCCCCCGCAGCGTGACCATCGCGCCCACCACGAGCCCCGAGCGGGTCTTGAAGTTGGAGATCGCCTTGCGCGTGATGCGGAAGACCGGCTTCTGGCCCGTGATCTGGGCGAGGGTCTTGGCGACGAACTCGTGGATCTCTTTTCCATCCATCTTGGTCTTATTGATCCCGACGTTGACGATCACTTTCTGCAAACGGGGAAGGGCATGCACATTTGTGATGCCGAGCTCTTTCTTGAGCGCGGTTGCGACAACAGTGCGGAGCCGGTCGTGGAGGGAAACGTAGGTCATGAACGAGGAACATTTGTGGGAGAATACAGTGTCCGAATGGTTACATTGTTGAATGGCTACATGGTTCGCAAGCGTGTCTCTGAGGATAATTTCGTCAACCATGTAACAATGTAGCCATGTAACCTATGTGAAGAAGAAAATAGAGAGAAAGAAGAAGAACAAGGATGATCAAGATCCCCGTCCGCTGCTCTTCCTGGGAATGTTCTGGCCGGGGATCGTGTGATCCTGCTCCATGCGCGAACCTTCGGAGACGGCACCCTGCTCCATGGCCGCGGCGCCGAACTTCAACTTCTTCCAGAAGGGCTGCTTGGCGGCGGGCGACGGAGTGGCCGACGTGCTCGATGTTTCTTGGCTGACTGATGTGGTTTTCTTTGTCTCTGTTGCGGCGACCGTTTCGGCCCCCTCGCTCCCCTTCTTCGCCGCGGGTTTCTTCTCAATTTTCATCGCCTTCACTCGCACGATTTCTTCCCCGCTTCGACGGCTTATCCTCTTCTTTCCGCCCTTCTCATCGATGGCATACCCCACCCTCGTGCGCTTCTTGGTCTTGGGATCGAGAAGCATCACCTTGCTCGTGGCGAGGCTCGCCTCGTAGTGGATGATGCGGCCCGCCTGCTCGAAGGTTTTCTTGATGTGGCGCGTGCGGATGTTCGCGCCCCCGATCACGACGCGCCCTTCCTCCGGCAGCACGCGCATGACGCTGCCCGTTTTCCCTTTATCCTTGCCGCTGATGATGACGACGGTGTCGCCGGTATGGAGCTTCATAGTCCGTACGTGGGACGCAGTAAAGTGCCAAAAGCCAAGTGCCAAAAGCCAAGCAATTCATAAGGGATCAATATTTGAAATTTCAAACGGTTTTGATTATTAAAAAATTGTTTGGAAGTTGGCTCTTGGCACCTGGAATTTTTCCGCGACAAAACCGGGGCGGAGACAGCCGACAATCGCCCAAGATCAAAGAACATCCGGGGCTTGGGAAATGATCTTCTGGTACCCTTTGGCGCGTAATTCGCGCGCGACGGGGCCGAACACGCGCGTGCCCTTGGGCAGGCCGTCCCTCTGGATGATCACACAGGCGTTGTCGTCGAATCGGATGGCGGAACCGTCCTTCCGGCGCGTGACGAAGCGGGTGCGGACGATCACCGCGCGCTCGACGGTCTTCTTGCGAACCGTGCCGCGGGGCGCGGCATCTTTGACCGCCACGATGATCACATCGCCGATACTGGCATAACGCCTTCGCGTGCCTCCGAGCACCTTGATACACATGACACTCTTGGCACCGGTATTGTCCGCCACGCCGAGGATGGTCTGGACTTGGATCATGATGCAATGGAGGAAGTCGAGGACACCGATGATGAGGAACTCTTCGGATTCATCGGATTCTTCTCCGGAACATTCTTCGACTGCATCGCATCTGCGAGCGTTGCCTCCTCCGCCATCTCGCTGACTCTCGGGGCTTGTTTGATCATTTCCGTCACCTTGAAGCACTTGCGCTTGCTGAGCGGACGGCACTCAGTGATCTCGACCAGATCGCCGACACCCAGGTCCATCCCGTTCATGTCTGCCAGGAACTTCTTGCTCATACGGTAGCGCTTCTTGTAGAGCGGATGGAACACCGCGCGGTGGACGGTCACGGTGACCGTGCCCTTCATCTTGGCCGAGGTGATGACGCCTTGCTTGGTTCTCATGATTGTGGAGCGGAAATGCTAGAGGAAGACGCTTTCTTGGGCAATACAGTCGATGTCTTCTTCGGACGATTCTGAAGCGTCGTGAGAATTGTCAGCATGCGCGCGAGCGTGCGTTTCTCGCTTCGATACTTCGCCGTGTCCTTCTCCTTCTTCATGCGGATGCCCAGCCGCATCTTGCGTAGCGTCATGCGATGAGACCGAATCTCGCGGACGAGATCCTCCTTCTGCATATTCCGCAGATCGCTGGTGGTGAGAGTGGTGGACATCGAATGAAGAAGGAAAAGTCGGGTGGAGAGACGAACCTATCCACCGGAGCGCCCTCAGGCGCGTAGGCGGACAACGATCTTGGTCCGCATCGGGAGCTTGTGGGCGGCGAGAGTGAGGGCTTCGCGCGCGGCGGGCTCCGGGAGGCCGTCGAGTTCAAAGAGAATCGTGCCCGGCTTGATGATGGCGGAGTAGTACTCCACCGAACCCTTGCCGGATCCCATCGGCACTTCCGCGGCTTTGCGCGTGACGGGCGTGTGCGGGAAGATGCGGATCCAGATTTTGCCCCCGCGCTGGACGCTGTGGGTCATTGCTCTGCGCGCCGCCTCGATCTGGCGCGCGGTGAGCTCCCCCGCCGTCTGGGTTTTGAGCCCGATGGAACCGAACGCGAGCTGCGTCCCCCGCGTCGCCTTGCCGTAGAATGCTCCGCGATTGCGGTGGTGCTTGCGGTATTTGAGCTTTTTTGGCTCTAGCATGGCTGTGGGAGAAATTGTGAATGGCGAGTTGCGAGTGAGCATTCGCAATTCGCCCTTCGCAATTCGCACTTCAATTGATTGGTGAAAAAGAGACGCATACTCAGGCGGCGAGGGAAGCGGATTGCACGTGCTGGACCTTCTTGAAGACCATCCCTTTGTACACCCACACCTGCACGCCGATCGTGCCGAACTTGGTGGCGGCGTGGCGCTTGGCGTGCTGGATATTGGCGCGCAGCGTTTGGAGCGGGACGTTGCCCTCCTTGAAGAGATCGTCGCGAGCGATCTCCGCGCCGTTGAGGCGTCCGGAAACCGTGACCTTGATTCCGATGGCCCCCGCCTGCATCGCCTTCTCGATCGCCATTTTCACCGCGCGTCGGTAGGGCATCCGGCGCTGGATTTGCCCCTGGATGGTCTCCGCGATGATATCCGCATCGGATTCGGGGCTGCGGATCTCCTGCACCTCCACGTCGAACATGCCGCCGAACCGGCGCTCCAGTTCGCGGCGCAAATCCTCAATGGCCGCCCCTTGCTTCCCGATGAGCACGCCCGGCTTGCTCGTTTTGATCGTGACGATGATTTTCTTGCCGCGCTCGATCGTGATTCCACCGATCCCCGCCTCCTTCATCTTGCCCGTGATGGAGCGCCTGATGCGCACATCCTGGAGGAACAGATCGCGGTACTTGGTTCCGCGCGCGAACCAGGTGCTCGGCCACGTGTGCGTGAAGCCGATCCGGAAGCCGTTGGGGTTCACTTTCTGACCCATGTGCGGGATGAAGAATGAAAAATGTAGAATGAAGAATTAAGAATGCGTGCCAGAAGCGGATGTCACGTTCGTTGTATTCTCCGGAGACGCTCGTGATATTTTTACA
This sequence comes from Candidatus Peregrinibacteria bacterium, assembly GCA_016201685.1. Classification (GTDB taxonomy): domain Bacteria; phylum Patescibacteriota; class Gracilibacteria; order Peribacterales; family Peribacteraceae; genus JACOTD01. Next base: position 7,746 of record JACQCJ010000090.1, read on the forward strand.
GTATTCTCATTCCGTTGTGAAGGTCGCCTCAGCCGATTTTTCGTACTTAGTTTTTCATGTTCAGATTCAGATGGAAATCCGAGGACAAGATCGATGTGGCTCAAAAACTTCCGGTACGGGCGCATCTGGCCGCGCGCCTTGGGCATGCCGCGGCGGTAGGCCCGGCCTTGATTGACGACGATCGTCTTGATGACCATCATCTGGGGATCTTGCTGATCGTTATGCGACGCGTTCGCGACGGCGGAACGCAGCACCAGCTCAATGATGCGTGCGGCCTTCTTATCGGTGCGGCGCAGCGCCTCGATGGCATCCGGCACGGCCATGCCGCGCACCATCCTGGCGACCAGGTTGGCCTTCTTGGGAGCGATGCGGACGGAGCGGACGGAGGCGTGCATGGCAGGATGATGGAGGTAAACGATGGAAGGCTCATGAAATGCTATGCCTTGGCAGGAGCAGGCGCAGCAGCAGGAGTGGCTGGCGCCGCGCCACCGGGGGGAGCGACCGTGGTGGCGGCCTTGCCGCCGTGACCTTTGAATTTCGTCGTCCAGGAAAACTCCCCGAGCTTGTGCCCCACCATCTGCTCGGTGATGTACACCGGCACGAAGTCCTTGCCGTTGTGGACGGCGAACGTGAAGCCGACGAACTCCGGCGGGATATCGCTGTCGCGCGCCCAGGTTTTGACGATCTTCTTCTCCTGCGCTTGCACCATCTTCATCACTTTCTTGAAGAGCGCTTCGTCCACGTAGGGGCCTTTTTTGAGAGAGCGGGACATGGGATTATGAGGGGTCCTGAATTCGGAAACGGCCAATGGAGGCAGAGGAGAATAGCATATTATCGTCTCTTCTTCTTATGGACGCGTCGTCGGAGGATGAGGGCATTCGACTTGCGGACGGAGCGAGTTTTGACGCCGAGCGCGTGCTTGCCCCACGGCGTCTTGGGATACTTGAGCCCGATCGGGCTGTGACCTTCCCCTCCCCCGTGCGGGTGATCGACGGCGTTCATGGATTTGCCCAGCACCTCCGGTCGGCGCCCCATCCATCTGGTTCGTCCGGCCTTGCCGATCGTGACGAGGTTGTGTTCGGGATTACTGACGGTGCCGATGGTCGCCGAGCACTCCTTGCGCACTCTGCGGATTTCGCTCGAGGGCAATTGAATGATCGCGTAATCGCCGTCGATCCCCACGAGTGTCGCGGCCGTGCCGGCGGAGCGGACCATCTGGCCCCCTCGACCGAGCTGCATCTCCACATTGAAGATGCGGTATCCGATCGGGATGTGCTGGAGTTGCATGCGGTTGCCAAGCTTCACTTTGGTGCGGATGCCGGCAACGACCTGATCGCCGACCTTGAGCCCTTCGGGCGCGAGGAGATACGTTTTTTCGCCGTTGACGTAATAGATGAGCGCCACGCGCGCCGAGCGGTTGGGGTCGTACTCGAGTGCCTTGACGGTGCCCGGGATGCTCATGCGGCCCGTCTGACTGAAATCGACTGCGCGAAGCAACCGCTTGTGCCCCCCGCCGCGGTGGCGGATGGAGACGCGGCCGCGCCAATCCCTGCCCGAGATGCGCTTCCTCCCATGCACGAGCGTCTTCTCCGGCTCCTTCTTCGTGAGTCCCGAGAAGTCCGCGATCGTCATCTGGCGTCGCGCGGGAGTCGTTGGTTTGGGCTTCTTGAGGGTCATGCGAGAGGAGAATGAAGATTGGTGAAGTGAATGGAGGACGAATGGTTACATGGTTACATTGCTATATGGTTATTCTTCTCAGAGACACGCTTGCGAACCATGTAACCATTTGACCATGCAGCCATAACAAGAGGAAGAAAGAGAGAATCAGCTCTGGGCCTCAAATGCGGAGAGATCGAGAGGCTTGCTCTTCTCGGCGAGCGTGACGATGGCGCGCTTGCTGCGGTGCCGCTTCTCCATCATGCCCGCGCCTTGCAGGGAACGCTGCTTGGGCCGGACCCAGCGGATGCGCACACTGACCGCCTCGACGTCAAAGTACTTCTTGAGCGCCTTCTTGACGTCGATCTTGGTTGCTGAGGGGTGGATCTGCAGCGTGTAGGTGCGCCGCGGTCCTTGCGCCTTGAGGCGTTCGGCTTTCTCGGTGACGACGGGGCCGGCGATGACGGAAGTGATGTCCATTATGCGTTGGAGGGGGCCGAAGAATTCGAGGAATCCGAAGACGTTTTCTTGCGCGTGACCGATTCTTCGTTCGTTGCTACCGTCGTCTTCGCCGGGTTCTCCGTCTTCTTCTCTCCAAGCCATTCCTCCGCCTTCTTCATCGCAGCAACAAGGAAGATGATGGAGCGCGAGGCGAGGACATCTTCCGGATTCAAGTACGAGACGAGGAGCGTTTTGACGCCGGGGATGTTGCGTGCCGACATCTCGAGACCTTGGTGACGCTCAGGAGTGACCACGAGGATGCGGCGGCCGCGCTCCACGGGAAGCTTCTTGAGGAGTTCTGCCATGTCCTTGGTCTTGATGGTATTGGGATAGTCCTCGAGACCGAGGATGATGCCCTTCTTCGCTTGGAACGAGAGACACGAGAGCAG
>JACQCJ010000091.1 GCA_016201685.1 Candidatus Peregrinibacteria bacterium
ACCGTGGCGCTTGCACCCTTCCACCGCTTCCCAACTCCCCCTCTTCACTCACGCGATGCTGGACGCGACATGACCTTCATATGACGGCTTTAGCAAGCGAAAACCTTTCCGTCGTCATGCGTGCAAGTGGGGAAACCTCTGCTGGATATGCTTCTGTATTCTCAACAATCATGGTATAATCTCCTGAAATCCATATGCACATGGAAACGCCCGCAACGATCTCGTGGCCCGGCTTGATCATCGATGTGTTCATACCATGGTACGCGGTGGAGATGCCGAAAACGATCATCAAGCACTATGTGGCGTACGCGCGGACGATCGCGAGCATCTTCTCCTTCCTGTTCCTGCTGAAAACGCTCTTCGCGCCCTGGAAGAACATCCATGATGAGTACCCGGAGAATCTCTTCAATTTCTACAGAGTGGCTGATGCATTGGCGCTCAACTGCATCACGAGAATCATCGGCTTCCTCTTCCGTTCCGTGACGATTCTGCTCGGCCTGTTGCTGGAGATCATCACCTTTGCGTTCTTCGCGGGTTTTCTGATGCTCTGGATCGTCTTTCCGTTCCTCCTCGTCCCCCCGCTGCAGCGGGCTCTTGTTTCGTTCCTCCTGCGGTAATGCTCACGGTCATCGATCTCTCCGACACCGTCATGTGGAAAGCACGCGTGTTCCGCCGCTTCCTGTTCCATGCGGCTTCCTGGTCCGTCTACGGAGTACTCATCCTCGTGGCATGTGCGATCAGCGATCGGACGGGGAGCTGGACGGCAATCGGGTGGATACCCATCCTGGGTTTCGGACTTTTGGTCATCCACCTGTTCATCAAGAAGCTCGAAACAGCCTCTCTGCCTTCAAGCGCTCCCGACGAAGCTCTGCTCTCCGCCTCCGTGATGGAGCATCTGCCCTGTAAACGCGGCGTTTTGGCGGCTGATCTGCTCGCGGCCGCGGTGATCCCCGCGCGGGGGCAGTTCATTCTGGAACTTCTCGGCACCACCGCCGACGCCGTCCTGGCGGCATTCGACCTGGAAGATGCGGGACGCGATTGCCGTTCGTTCCTCGCACACGCACGCACCTTCATGACGGAACTTCGAGAGCAGCGTATCGATAGCACGACCATCTTGCGGGCATTCTTCAATGACTGCCCTTCGTTGCGAGGCGTTCTCAATACCTGCGATGTGGCCCTCGACGACATGGAAAATGTCCTCTGGTGCGAATCGATCAACGAGCAGGCGAGAAAGGCTGAGCGCGGGTGGACTCCTGCAGCGCTCCTGCGTCTTCCGGGATCCATGGGACGATCGTGGGTGGCGGGCTACGCGTGGAAAATCAATCACTTCACGAAAGATATCAGCGAGTCCATTCTCTGGAGCCAGACAGCATCATCGATGATCCATCGCCAGACGGTCGACGAACTCTCCGATGCACTCCTCTTAAGCCAGAACAAGAATTTCTTGCTGCTGGGGCGCGATGGGGTGGGGAAGCGCACGCTCATTCGCAACATCGCCTACGCGCTGCGAACCGCCGAGATGGCGCGCAATCTGCCGTACTCGCGCGTGATGCTGGTCCGCTCCGATGAACTCCTCTCGGGCACGGAGCAGCCTGCTCCGTTCTTCTTGAAAGCATTGCGGGAAGCGCAGAAGGCGGGCCGCTTCATTCTCGTCTTCGAGAATTTACCGCTCCTCCTGCGTGCGGCGACCATGCAACTCCATGACGTCTTGCACACGCTCCTCCAGGCACGCAATCTCAACGTGATCGCGATTGCGGATCCGAGCGACTATCACATCACGGTCAAGCTCGAACCGGCCATCGACAGTCTCCTGGAGAAAGTGCCGGTCGACGATGCCACTCCGAAGGAAGTGATGACCGTCCTGCTCTCCATGGTCTTTCGTCTGCGCGTGCACGGCGTGCACGTGACGTACCAAGCGATGAAGTCGCTGCACGATCTCTGCCGGCGGCATCTGGGATCCCACGGATCACCCGGGCGCGAAGTGGGGATTCTCACTGATGCCGTGTTCATCGCGAAGCGGCAAGGGTGTCCTCTCCTGCGCGACGAGCATATCCGCGAAGCGCTCTCAAAAAAGGTGCACATGAACGTCGGCCGTCTCTCCCCGGAGGAACGCGGAAAACTCCTGCATCTGACGGAAGCGCTGCACCGCACGATCGTCGGCCAGGAGGACGCGCTCCAGAGCATCGTCAATACGCTCAAGCGATCCCGCGTGGAACTGCATGAAACGAAGCGTCCGTTCGGGACATTTCTCTTCCTCGGGCCCACCGGGGTGGGGAAGACCGAGACGGCGAAAGTGCTCGCCCAGGAATACTTCGGGTCGGGAGCAAGTTTCATCCGCATCGATATGAACGAATACGGGACCGAGAATTCCGTCATCGAGCTCATCGGCTCTTCCGAGCAGGGGGGGAATTTCCGCGAGGGATTCCTGATGAAGCGCGTCCAAGATCGACCGTTCTCGCTCATCCTCCTCGATGAATTGGAGAAGGCTCATCCGCGCGTCGTGAATGCCCTCCTTCAAATTCTCGACGAGGGGGAATTCACCGACGTTCGCGGCATCCGGTACGATTTCCGCAGCACGATCATCATCGCGACATCCAACGCCGGTAACTTCTTCATGCGCGACGTGCTCCAGCAGAAGCAGACGCTCGACAGGGAGACGTTCAAGAAGAATCTTCTCGATATCATCCTCCGGGAGAAGATTTTCTCGCCCGAATTCCTCAACCGTTTCGATGACGTCATTCTCTTCCTGCCGCTCTCGGGGCTGCAGGTGCAAACGCTTACGCGTCTGGCGCTCGATGCGCTCTCCGGGGACTTGCTCCAGCGCAAAGGCATCACCGTGACATTCGATGAGGACATCATCCCGGCCATCGCGGAGCGCGGCTACGGCGGGGAGTTCGGCGCGCGGGAACTCCGCCGGCTCATCCAGGATACGGTGGAAAATTATCTCGCAAATCTCTTCCTCGAGCACCCGGCGAAGCGCGGCGACCGCATCATTGTCCACCTGCAGGATTTGCACATCGGATAGCAAGACGCCGACATCATGCTCATTGCGGTGGCTCGGCGTACGAACGGAGTTCAAGACTTGGATTAGGCTCCTCCACGTCTGGGATGCCTTCTGTTTTCTGCGTCGAATTAACGACATTCTCATTCTTGAAAATCGGAGTCGGCTGTGCAGATTCATTGCTGCGAACGTCCGCGTTTGTCTCTTCAGCTTGGTTCGTTGACGCTTTTTCGACTGTAGTCGAAGGTGGGATCGAAGCAGCGCCTTCCTTACTTTGTGGCTGGATACTCGGCCGTGTCACTTTTCCTCTCTTGCTTGTGGGCACGTTGCTTGCACGCAGCTCGTTCGTTTGACCAATCGACTGTGGGGATTGTTTTTTTCCTTCCGATACTGCTGCAGCGGGAGGAGCTTTCGTCTGATTCGAGTGGAGATCTGCCGTGTTCTTTTTCGTACGCGGAGCTGTCTTTGTTTCCGTGGCAAAATCCGCTGTCAAGAATTTCGCCACAGTATCGGCTGTTTCATTATTCGCTCTCGCTGAAGCAGTTGCTGCTGGATCCAGAATTTCTGTTCGGAACGGCAATGCATTTTCTGACCGAAGTGGTTCATTGACGGCGTCTCCTGATTTCGTTTTCTTCGGGAGATGAAGTTGCTCGCGCCATTCCGCTTCCGTGGAACGCACTTGATCGTACGCCTGATTGCAAGCTGATTTTTTCTTCTCCAGACCAACGTTGGTTTCTTCAATGATACTGAGCTGCAATGTATGGAGATCGTTTTTGCTCGTGCTCGGCACGTCGAACTTTTTTTCGCCCACATCTTCACCTTTCTGCTTATCCACTGGTCTATCGACTACATCGACCCTACTCATCGTGCAGAAACGACGTTCGCAGAAGAGAGATGCGCCGAAGGTATCGTGTTGATACATCATGCGAATGCCTGGAGGAGATTCTGGAGCGTTCCTTCCTCCCGCTCCCGGTCTTCAATCTCCACTTGTCCGAACGTCGCGCGCTTGTAGCGTTGCACTTGGGCATCGAGCGTTTGCATGTAGCCTTCGTACGCCTGCTGATAGCGATCGACGGCGAGTTGGTAGCGCTGTTTGCGAATTGCATTCTCCTGGGGCGTTTCATTTTTGTACTTCTCATCAAGGTCTTTGATACCCTGGGTCGTCAGTTCCGGCTCGATGTGCCCCATGAGCATGTCGTAGAGCTCCTGCCCCGTGGGGATGCGGAGAGGTTGAGCGGCGGTGACGGTCTGCTGTCCTGCGATTGCTGTTTGTTGTGGATCGGTCATTTCTGTTCATTATACCAGAAAAACCCTTGAGATTCACCATGTTTTTCTCCACTCTCGACCAGGCCTCTCAGGAACCTCGGGCATGCCTGTGATGAACAAACAGTGAATTCGCCCAGGATCCACGCTTTACGGAGTGCCGGAGTCCTCGACTATTTTCCATCCGTAATTCTCCCTTGTTATGCGGAAATTGGGGTCGTCGGGTGATGTGAAAATGCTGTCGTTCACCGAGTATCTCTTTCCTTTTGGATTGTAGACATTGTAGATTCCAGCCTCGGGGAAATGGACGTAGATTTTTTTCCGCCAACGGTGAACCCTTCAACCTCGAGAAGTTTCTTTTCATACTTTTTCGTCTTTTCATTCATTATTTCAACGTGCATAAATACTTCATTTCCATCCGACACATTCCCCCAAGCTTCATCGTATGTGCGGTCTTTTTGCCGTGATCGGTAGTAAATCGTCTTCCCATCCTTCCTCAGGAATTGTCTCCCGGTTTTTGTCGAGACAAGCTCTGTTGATTTTTGCTTTGTTCCTATTTTCATGTTTTCTACGTCTCTTACGAATTCTTCACCTTCTTCATTCACGAGCAATTCCCTGAGTTCTTTGAAAATCGGGATGGGAGCCTTTTTGTCGTCCTCTCCCGATTCCGAAGAAGTTTCGCGCGTTCCCACGGCATGTATGTTTTCATTCAACTGCTCAGGAGTCGCTCCGGTCGCCGGGAGGCCTTTCGCGATTGTATTGATGCGCCCACTCGTGGCCAGTTAAATCTCCAGTCCCAGAGCCATTTGCGGGGAGTCTGATCCTAAATTTTGAGAATCATATTGAGCAAACAGCTCCTGCAAGCCAATCTTCTCGAATGCCGTGGTGCTCATGATTTGTAGAATGTCGTACATGCTTCGGTCAATGCGACACTGTTTCTTGATGATGGCCACTGCCAGGTACGCGCAGACCGCGACCCAGATTTGCGTGCGCACGGCGTTCTCGGATTCACCCCAGAAGACTTTGATCTTGAGATGTCCCTTGATCCACTTGAAGAAGAGTTCGATCTGCCAACGACTCTTGTAGAGCATGGCGATCTGCAATGCCGTGAGGGTGAAGTTGTTCGTGAGGAAGACGTACGTGTTCTTCGTTTCCGCATCGTAGAACTTCACGCG
>JACQCJ010000099.1 GCA_016201685.1 Candidatus Peregrinibacteria bacterium
AAAATATATACATTCTTCATGGTGCCGATGCTTTCAAGGAGCACGGGGTAAGCGGATCCCTCTGTTTGAATTTGGCCTTTTCGGGCTAAAAAAAACGGGTGGCTCACGCTCACCCGCAGAATGACAGAACCCGCTCGAAGCGGCTCTCATCCTACGGGTGGTCGCGGTTCATCATAGGGCGCAGGGCAGTCTAAGATCTGAAAAGGAGAGGGTCAAGGAGAAAGAAAGCAATTTGGTAGCCGAGGCAATGATGTAGGCATTAGGATGCTTGTATGCTTGCACCTGAACAACAGCCTGAAGAAGAACTGGAGAGATTGTTTCAGAAGTGCAGAACATTCATGCGTCGACTCTCTGGTGGCAGAGAAACAGATGGGTTCCCACACAATCGTGACGAATTCGTTGCCTGGCTCAATAGCTTGGATCCGGCAACCCGTGATGACACACTCAACGATTTTGAACGAGGATACGATGGTTGCGTTGCTCAAGGAGAAAAGGGAGTGGCAGCGGTGATTGCGAGGTACGATGAGGAAGAACGCGCAATGCACTGATTCGACGGCTGAGCGGTTCATGTGATGAGTTGCACTGACTCACTGAACCGCTGAATCATTGAACCGCTGAATCACTGTCATGCGTCCTCCATCGCCTCCTCGCTCACGGCATCCGCCATCTCCGCTTTGGCCGTTTCGCCGGAGGCCTCGACTTCCTCCCCTTCTTCGATCCCTGCGACGATCTCGCCGGCTGTCTCCGTATCGGGCTCCTGGAGTTCGGAGATTTGATCGACGTCTTGGGCGATCTCCGCCGCCTCCACTTCGGCTTCCACGCGCGAGGTCATCTCCACCTTCTCGATGACGCCCTCGTCGATCGTCACTCTCTCCTCGGGAGCCACTTCATCCTTGAACTTGAGGAGCTCCACTTTGAGTCCGAGCGCCTGGAGTTCTTTGACGAGAACGTTGAAGGATTCGGGGATGCTGGGACGGCGAATGCCTTCGCCCTTCACGATCGACTCGTAGGCCTTGCTGCGGCCGATCACGTCGTCGGATTTGATCGTGAGCATTTCCTGGAGGGTGTAGGCCGCGCCGTAGGCCTCGAGCGCCCACACCTCCATTTCACCGAAGCGCTGTCCTCCGTGCTGGGCTTTGCCGCCGAGCGGCTGCTGCGTGACGAGGGAGTAGGGACCCACGCTGCGGGCGTGGATTTTATCCTCGACCAAGTGGAGAAGCTTGAGCATGTACACCATGCCCACGGTCGTCTCGTGCGCGAACGCTTCGCCGGTGCGCCCGTCGAAGAGCTGGACTTTGCCGGATGCTGGGAGCTTGGCGATCTTCATGAACGCGTCGATCTGCTCGGTGGAGATGCCATTGAGCGGCGGAGTCGCGATCATGATGCCGAGCGCCTTGCACGCCCAGCCGAGGTGTGTCTCGAGGATTTGGCCGATGTTCATGCGGGAGGTGACCCCGAGCGGGTTGAGGATGATGTCCACGTGCGTGCCGTCCTTGAGGAAGGGCATGTCTTCGCGGGGAACGACGCGGGCGACGACTCCTTTGTTGCCATGGCGTCCGGCCATTTTATCACCCACCTGGATTTTTCTCGTCTGCGCGACGAAGACTTTGATCTGCTTGATGACGCCCGTGGGGAGTTCATCGCCCTCCGAACGGTCGAAGATGTGCACGTCGACGACTTTGCCGCCGGCCCCCCCGGGGAGCCGCAGCGAGCTGTCCTTCACGTCTTTGGCCTTGTCGCCGAAGATGGCTTGCAGAAGACGTTCTTCGGGGGTCAGTTCCGTCTCGCCCTTCGGCGTGATCTTGCCTACGAGGATGTCTCCTTCATGGACTGTGGCGCCGATGCGAACGACCCCGTCCACTCCCAAGTCTTTCAGTTTCGTCTCGCCGACGTTGGGGATGTCTCTCGTGACGATCTCGGGGCCGAGCTTGGTGTCGCGGACATCCGTGATGTACGACTCGATGTGGATGGAATCGAAGTGGCCTTCCTGGACGATGCGATCGGAGATGATGACGGCATCCTCGAAGTTGTACCCCTCCCACGAGAGGTAGGCGACGAGGAGATTCTGGCCCAGTGCCAGTTCACCGTTCTCCACGGCGGCGCCATCCGCGAGGCTCTGGCCCCGACGGACGGTGTCGCCGCGTGCGACGCAGGGGCGCATGTTGAAGCAGGTTCCTTGATTGCTGCGGACGAAGGTGTGGAGCTCGTACGTCTGCTTGCGGCCGGAGCGGTAGACGACCGAGACCTCCTGGGCGTCGGCGGCGGTGACCTCTCCGTCTTCCTCGGCGAGCACCGCATGGCCGGAGGCGCGTGCGGCCAGACCTTCGATGCCCGTGCCCACGAGCGGCGCGTGCGGGCGGATGAGCGGAACCGCCTGGCGTTGCATATTGGTGCCCATGGAGGCGCGCGTGTTGTCGTCGTGCTCCAGGAAGGGAATGAGCGCGGTGGAGATGGAGAGAATCTGGCGCGGGGAGACGTCGACGTGGGTCACATCGCGCACGTGCGCGAGGAGCGGCTCGCCCGCCTTGCGGGAGGAGACGCGGGTCGTGAGGAATTCGCCCTCGTCGCTGAATTTGATCTGCGCCTGCGCGATCGTGAGATGGCGTTCCTGCTCGGCGTCGTTGTAGATGATCTTGTTCGTCACATACGCGCGCACCGGGACGGACTGCATGCCCGCCTTCTTGAGAACTGAAATGACCTTGCGCGCAATTTCTTTCGTCTCCACTTTCTCCCCTTCCTTGAGGATCACTTTGCGGCCGTCTTTCACGATCACATCGATCATGCGACCGTAGACTTTATCCGGCTCGAAGGGGACGGCGTGCTTCACTTCGCGGTACGGCGTCTCGAGGAAGCCGTACTCGTTGACGCGCGCGAAGCCAGCCAAGTGAACGACGAGACCGATGTTGGGACCTTCCGGCGTGGCAATGGGGCAGATGCGGCCGTAGTGGCTCGTGTGGACATCGCGGACGTCGAAGCTCGCCCTCTCGCGGGAGAGGCCTCCCGGACCCATCGCGGAGAGGCGGCGCTTGTGGGCGAGTTCGGCGAGAGGATTGGTCTGGTCCATGAACTGCGAGAGCTGCGAGCTCGCGAAGAACTCGCGCATGGCGGCGGTGATCGGGCGGCAGTTGATGAGCTGGGTGGGGGTGACGGTCTCCAAGTCCATGACGGTCATGCGGTCTTTGACGATGCGCTCGGTGCGCACGAGACCGACTCTGTACTTGTTCTGGACGAGCTCGCCCACCGACCGGACGCGGCGGTTGCTGAGGTGATCGATGTCGTCGGCGACGCCTTGACCGTTATTGAGCCGCACGAGCTCGCGGAGGATCTCGAGGAAATCGCGGATCTGAAACACGCGATGGGCTTCGTCACTGGGAGTTGCGAGGTTGAAGCGCCGATTGAGCTTGTAGCGCGCGATGTTTCCCATGTCGTACTTCTTGAAATCGAAGAAGAGCGAATCGATGAGCTGCTTGGCGTTCTCGGGCGTGGCGAGGTCGCCCGGCCGGATCTTGCGGTACACGCTCTGGTAGGCTTCTTCGACGGTGTGCACGGAATCTTTGTCGAGGGTCGCGAGGATGTAGTCGTGATCCGGACTCGTCACGTCCTTGAAGAGATCGAGGATGTCTTTGTCGGTCGGATACCCGAACACGCGCAAGAGTTGCGTGATGGGGATCTTGCGCTTGCGATCGATTTTGCAGCTGATGATGCCCCTGCGGTCGGTTTCGATCTCCAGCCACACGCCGCGCTTGGGGATGATCTTCGCCGCGTGGTACTTGGGGTGATCGGGCATCTGCGAGAAGAACACGCCCGGCGAGCGGACGAGCTGATGGACGACCACGCGCTCGATGCCGTCGACGATGAAGGTGCCGTTCTCGGTCATGAGGGGGATCGATCCAAGGAAGACGTCCTGCTCCTTGATTTCGCCCGTCTCCCTGTTAATGAGCTGTACGTGACCCTTCATGGCCGCCTCGAAGCTGAGATTCCTGCGGCGGCAGGTGTCGGGGTCGTACTTGGGGGAATCGAACGAGTGCCCGAGGTTCCGCAGCTCCATCTTCTTGCCCGAGAAGTCGGTGATGGGGCTGATCTCCTCGAGCAATTCCTTGAGGCCTTCCATGAGGAACCACTTGTAGCTCTGGATCTGCATCTCGATGAGAGAGGGCACTTCGGCGGCACTCTCTTCATCCACGAGGTACGCGCGTCCGTCCTCGATGCGGTGGATGCGGATCTCCGCCGGGAACGACTGCGCGATGGACGGAATGCGGCCCAAGGAGGGAATGATGTGCGCGTTGAGGGCGGGGAGCACGGTGTCATCAACGTGCATCTGGTACGGGCGCTTGGGAACGGAAATGATCTTCCTCGGCACATCCGATTTCTTCTCCTGCTGCCTGGGCGATGGTCGCAACGAAAATCCGCGCGAAGGCCGGGGGGCTTTCTTCAATAGCGCTTTGGGGGCGGGTTGCGGTTTCTTCGCAAGGACGGGATTGGCCGCAGGGGCGCTCTTCTTCGCCGAAAGCACTTTTTTGGCGACCTTCTTGGGGGGCGACTTCTTGGAGAAAAATTTCTTCACGACCTTCTTGGCAACAGGCTTCTTGGAGACGGGCTTGTGAGCCTTCGCTTTGGATTTGATCTTCTTCTTGGATGCCATAGAAAAGGAGAAGGAAGAACAGACCTGACGCCCGAGGACGCAGGAGAAAACGGGTCGCAGCACTCAAAACACAATCGAAAGCCACCGCGAAATGTAGAGGAATTGTAGGGAAACGGGGGGGGAGGTCAAATGATTTTTGGCGGGTTCGGAGTACCGAATATCCGAATCCTCTTTCACAAATACGAGAAAATGCTATTCTTCCGGCATGCGCTATACGAAGGAACATGCCGGCAAATGGGTGGCGGTGAAGAAAGACAAGATCGTCGCGACGAGCAAGGATTTTGCACCGCTGCGGAAGAAAATCGCCAGCCGCAAGGATGCCGCAAGCATTCGCTATTCCTTGGTCCCGAAGGGCATGGTAACGGGAGTGCTATGAGATTCCGGTACACCGAATACGAGATGGGACGAGGGCAAGTCGTCTACCGACCGACTCTTCCCATGACGCTTGAATGCGGCAGCGTCCAAATTCCGGTCATCGACGCGCTCGTGGACACGGGTGCCGATCAGACGGTCCTGCCGCTCTCGTTCGCGGTCGCCTTTGGCTTTCGTTTCGATCTGAACCACGACGGCGAAAAATGTCATGGAGCGGGCGGAGGACATTTTCGCGTCTTCGCGTCACCTAAACCGATCCATTTCATACTCGAGCAAGAAGGCAGTCGGACCATCAGATGGACCGGGTCGGCCTGCTTCACGCTCCATCAGCCAACGATTCTCCTCGGCCACAAGGGATGCTTGGAGTATTTGGACATCGGCTTTCACGGCAAGAAAAAAATCCTCGAAGTGCATCAAGCTGCATGAAGAACAGTTACGACGGAGCGTGATACCAATTTGCGAATTAAACGATAGGAATTCTCATCGAATGAGACCCTCCGTCGAATGCCGCGAAGCGTTCCGCATAGCGAAGAATGACCCTCAATGATCTCAGGACATTCCTAACGTTTCGAATGCGAAGTG
>JACQCJ010000094.1 GCA_016201685.1 Candidatus Peregrinibacteria bacterium
GCTTTCATTTTCTCAATTTTCTCTCCACATCCGTTGTTCTCCATTTTCCTCAAGAAGACGTATGAAAGCTACGGAGGCATGCTTTGGAGAGTTTGCTGATTGTCCAGATTTTGTGGGATTACTTAGTGAAACGAGTATAGATCTCTGTGACCCACCTCCGCCCATCATTTCGATGGGCCAGATTCTTTGAAAAGAATCACCCAACGGAGGAGACCATGGTGGGCGAGAGGAGACGGCTCATTTCTCTCCGTATGCACATTCAATTCTTATAAATCTCCGTGACGCTCTGGCCGCTCTCGATGTGGCGGATGACGGTTGCGAGGAGCGGGGCGATGGGGAGGACGGTGAGGCCCGGGAATGTCGCTTGGATTGGGATGCTGTCGGTGACGATGACTTCTTTGAAGTTCGCTTTCCGCAGACGTTCGAGGGCGGGTCCCGAGAAGACAGCGTGCGTGGCGGCCGCGTAGATGTCTGCATTCGCGCCGCGCTCGAGGAGGGCTTCCTTGGCGGCGAGCAGCGTTCCCGCAGTGTCGATGATGTCGTCGAAGAGAATGCAGGTCTTGCCCTTGATGTCCCCGACCACTTCGTGCATCTCCGTCCGGTGGTGCCCCGGGCGGCTCTTGTGGAGGATCGCCAAGTCTGCGTCCAAAATGTCCGCGAGCTTCTTGGCGCGCTTGGCCCCACCAACGTCCGGCGCCACGACCACCGAATCGGGCAACGTCTTCGAACGGAAGTATTCGGCGAAGATCGTGCGGCCGGCGAGCGCATCGACGGGAATAGAGAAGAAGCCCTGGATCTGGTCCGAATGCAGATCGAGCACGATCAAATGGTCCGCTCCGGCTTCCTCGAGCAGATGCGCGACGATCTTGGCGGAGATGGGTTCGCGCGGCTCGGCCACTCTGTCCTGTCGCGCGTAGGGAAAGTGCGGGAGGATCACATGAACGGAGCGCGCGAAGCTGAGCTTAGCCGCCTGGCACATCAGGAAGAGCTCCATGATGTCTTCATTCGGATTGGACGTTCCCGTTTGCAGGAGGTAGACATCCTTCCCCCGCACGGATTCCTCGAAGCGCACGTAGTGCTCGCCGCAGCTGAATTTCTTTAACGTGATTCGTCCAAGCTCCACGCCGAGCTCTTGGGAGAGTGTGGCTGCGAGCGCCGGGTGGGAGGATCCTGCGAAGAGGTGCACGGTTTGGAGCTGACGGAAGAGAGTGTTCCGACTACCATTGTACCAGATGCACGTGCGATTCGAAACGTCCCTCGGCATGACCATCGCGACGGAGGAAACCGGGGAGGCCCTCGCGATCCTCTCTGGCATCCTCATCAACCCCGATACCGCGAAGATCGAGGGATTCTTCGCGTCAATCCACGGGGGATTCCTGGGCAGAGAGACGCTCTTCCTCTCCTCTCTCGATATCGTCCGCTGGGGCTCGAGGGTCTGGATCCGTCGCGCAGATGCCCTCTCTCCGCCGGAAGAGCGCGTCCGCCTCCAGCCGCTCCTCGAGGATCGCCGCCCCGTGCTCGGGCAGCGCATGCGCACCGAGAGCGGGAGAGTGATCGGCACCTGCCGCGACGTGCAGTTCGATACTCTTCATTTCTTGATTGAGTGGCTCTTCCCCAAGCGTTCCTTTCGCTGGGGGATCGCGATTCCCATTTCGGAAGTCGTGGAAGTCCGCCCGGACGCGATCATCATCCGCGATCCTCCTGCAGTTTCCGAGGAGGCCAAGGAGGAACAGGCGGAGAAACCGCCGCTGATCGCGCAGATGCCGGAGGCGGCATGAAACAGAGAAGAGCATCTACGAAAAGATCGTCCGCAGTGGACGCTCTTGGGATTTTCAATGAGAGAGTGCCGACTCAGCTGCTGGGCACGCTATTGTTTCCGAAGGTCGAGGAAATGAAGCCCACGATGACCTTGGCGAAGAGGACGACAATGAGACCGATGACGACGTAGATGATGGTCTTCTTGGCCTTGTTCTTCTGCTCTTCCTCCCCCTGCGAGACGATCAGGCGGATGCCGGCGATCACGATGAAGACCACGGCGGCGAGAGCGAGGAAGCTGAGGACGAGCTGGAGAAGGTTCACGATGATCGTCCGGATGCCGCTTGTGCCGTTGGAGTTGGGGCCCGGCGTTGAAGGCAGGGGACCGAGGCCTGCGGCAAATGCAGTTCCGACTCCGGTAACGGCGCTCATGACGAAGAAGGTGGAGCGGTAGTAGAATTTGCTGAGTGTCGACATGGAAACAGGTGGGGAATTGCGCCTATTGTTACTCATGGGTTTTGTTCAGTGCAAGCGGTGGGTGTTGGTGGGGGGCTCTAATGGCTTGACCGTCTCTGGTATATGGTATTTTGTATGTCGTATTCAATCTGTCTATCGGCAAATGTTCGTCCATACGAAATACCACATACAAAATACGACATACGGACCTACGCATTGTGCAGGAACCCCGTCACCCCGAGCAAGACCGCGGGCAATGCGAACCAGAGATCCTGGTTCACGATCATGAATTCCATGAGCGGGCTCTGCTTGATGATGGGGGAGAGCGACGCGGTCGTCGCGATCTTCATATCCAGGAGCGGGAGACCGGAGATGTAGGTGAGGAGGGTCGAGAGGAGCAGCCCGGCCGTCGCGAAGCCGAAGAGGCCCGTGATCACCATTCCGATGATCTGGTTCGGTTCCTTCTTGTATTGCACGTGGAAGCCCGCGCGCACCGTCAGGAAGATGATGATGGCGATAAAGAGGGTCAGCTTGGTGACCGAGAGGAGGAAGCTATCGACGGTGAAGCCCAGGTAGTCCGCGATGATGCTCCCCTGTCCGAAGAACCGTTGCAGGGCGTTGCCGAGCGCCTGCACCGCGATGATCGCGATGTAGCTTGCGAGCATGATCTTCACCGACTCATGCCGTCCGATGATGAACGTGTAGGTGACGATGAGCGCGAAGAACACGATCGCGACCAGATCCCAGCTGAGAGTGAGATTCATGGAGGAAATCGTACGCTTCTTCCTCTTTGACGCACATTTTCAGTATATCGTATGTAGTATGTGGTATGTCATCCCGCCACATACAACATACCATATACAATATACAATTCACCCATGCGTCACGGATTCCTCCTCATCGATAAGCCGATCGGCTTCACGAGTCACGATGCCGTCGCCGTCGTTCGCAGGAACTTCCACGAGCGCTCCGTCGGTCACCTCGGCACGCTCGATCCGTCGGCCACGGGTCTCCTCGTCTGTGCTGTCGGCAGGAAGGCGCTCAAGGTGATCGAGCTCTTCGCGGATCTTCGGAAGGAGTACATTGCGGAAGTCACGCTTGGCGCGGTCAGCACGACGTACGATCGTGATGGCGTGATCGAAGCGACGCCGCCCAAGTCCGGGTGGGTGCTGCCGGAGCAGGCGGCTGTGCAGCGTCTCATTCACGAGCGTTTCCTCGGCAAAATCAGCCAGGTGCCGCCCGCCTTCTCGGCCGTCCATGTCGGCGGCGAGCGCGCGTACCGCAAGGCGCGGCAAGGTCGCGGCGTGAACATTCCTCCGCACGACGTCACGGTGCATGCGTGCGATATCGTCGCGTACGAGTATCCTCAGCTTCGTCTGCGCATCGAATGCGGCTCGGGCACGTACATCCGCTCTCTCGCGCACGACCTCGGTCACTTGCTCTTCTGCGGAGGATATCTTTCGGCGTTGCGACGGACAAAGGTAGGGGAGTGGTCGATCGAGAACGCCGTCTCCCTCGAGAGCGCCACTTGGACGGACATTCTCCCGCTCAAGGACATTCTCACTCCGTTCCCGCGCCTCGATCTCACGGCGGATGACTTCGAGAATGTTCGCTACGGACGGTTCTTGGAACGCGAAGTGGAGAAGCATACCTTCGGATGGTTCGAAGATCTCCCCGTAGCGTTGCTGGAGCCCGCAGGGGAGGGGACGTCGCATGCGAGGAAGGTGCTGTGAAAAAATTGTTTCTTGATTCTTGCTTTGATGTAGAATGGCATCATGATTTTTTCGATGATGTTTACGAAATTGGTTGATGACCGATGAATGGAATTGGCTTGAAGAAGACGGGAAATCGATGAAATGGTCTTCATGTTTGTCTGTTTCATTCATGAACGTGTCTTTCCGATGAGAGTGACGAGACGTGTGCAACA
>JACQCJ010000095.1 GCA_016201685.1 Candidatus Peregrinibacteria bacterium
ACCGAGTACGGTCATGGTAAACTGTGTCATGGGAAATGGGGGGAGGGGTAATCGGTATCGACACCATTACCTTGCACCCCGTTTTCTTTTTGTTGTAGCCAAAAGGATCAATCAGTAGGATTTCTTAACGGGACAGCAGTGATGTTCGGGTGAATTATTTGACAATCGTTCTCATTTTGTGAAAACCTTCATTCATGTCTATGAAACTCAGAGCATCAGTCATGTGCATCATTCTGATTCTCATCGAAGGTTGCCAACCCGCCCCCACGCCGCACGTGACGCTCGAACAGCATCTCCACAATCCCATTTTCGCGGAGCGCTACTGGGGCGAGCTCGTGGACCGGATGGCGAGCCTGCAGATGAATGACCAGAAGCTTCTGCAGGATAAAACCCGCGCGGCGATCGTGGACAAGATCCGCCAGGATGCCCTCAGCCGCGAGCAGGACTACACGCACAAACGTCATGAGGCGGTGATCGGCAACTTCGTCAGCGTCGGGGAAGACACGAAGGGTCCAGCGATGTTCGAGGGAAATACCCTTTCGCTCGGCCCGGGCTTCGAGACATACCCCGGACCTTCATTGCATGTGTACCTCACGATGGCCATGGATCCACGGGATGTGACCTTCCCGGATGCAACCAGCGTGGACTTGGGACGCCTGGAATCTCCCTACGATTCGCAACAGTACGATGTGCCGCCGCTTCCAAAACCGACCGGAACGGGCTCCGTCATCCCTCCGCACTACCGCACGGTCGTGCTCTGGGACACTCAACTCCAATTGCTCTACGGTTTCGTGCAGTTAAATGAGGGATAGCGAAAGGCCGGTTTCCTCCTCAGAGTGAAGAGAAAACCGGCAGAGAGAAGTGAGTCATGACGTGCTCAAAGCTTTTGCAGTGCTTCTTGTTCGTCGTCGCAAATCACGAAGAACTTGTCGAGCTTGGTAATCTCGAAGGCGTTATGGATCTGCGAATCAATGTTGCAAAGGACGAGCTTTCCCGAAGCGCCATGGACTTTCCTCTGTAACGTGATGAGCTTCATAAGCATGGCGGAAGCTACATACTCTACATTACCGAAGTTCAGGACAAGCTTCTTTCGTCCGTGCTCATCGAGAAGACTGAAGAGCCCCTCTCCGATGCGCTGGATACTCTGCTCATCCTGAATGTTTCGGTCGGTGAAGCTGACAACGGTTACATCACCGATGGCTTCCACTTCAAGACGTCGGCGCCGAGGCTGCATTGTTTGACGCACTTCCTTTGTGACTGCATCTGTATCAGGCTCTGATGGAGTAGCTGATGTTGAAGGAGGAACATCAGAGGATGAATCGTGCTCAGGTGTGGACATATGAAGAAGGGGAAACTGACATGCAGAAACTCTGCACAAAAGTAACGTGCTCTCTCTCTGAACTTTCGTCAAGAGCATGGGGATGGCTTGGGGATGAGGAAGGTTGAGTTTTTTGTTTGTTGTTTTTGTGTGACCTCACCCCCTCTCCTGATCTTGTGCTGTTCTTTGCGTCTGAATTTTTGGATGGCACTCGTGGAGGAAGGACAGGAGAGGGGGATGTTTTGTATGTGTTTTTTTTGCTTCCACCAAACAGAACATAAACACTCCCCTCTCCTCTGTTTGATGTATCAATGATGGACACAAAGCTTTTTGCTCCTTCTTTGGAAGGAGGAGAGGGGTTGGGGGTGAGGTAAACAACAAAAAACATACAACACACATTCCTTCGAGAAAGAGACGTGTAACTGGTTTCTCAACGATCGCTCACAACTTCGTCCCCGACCCTTTGATTGCCGCATCGATGGCTGCGCTCAGAGCTTGGATGGTCGAATCGACCCTCTGTCCGTTGACGAAGAATGTCGGCGTGCCCGTGACGCCCGCGGCCGTGCCCTGATTGTAGTCGTTGAGGATTTCTTTGCGCTTGATGTGCGAGCGCGTGCAGCGGCTGAAGAGATTGGCATCGAGCTTGAGCTGCTGCGCCCACTGCTGGAGAGTTGTGCGATTGAGGGAATCCTGATTGGCGTAATCCAAATCGACGAACTCCCAGAACTTCCCCTGGTCGGCCGCGCATTCGGCGGCCTCCGCGGCATCGAGCGCGTAACGGTGGATGGATTGGAGCGGGAAGTGCCGATACTCGAAGCGGATCTGCGAACCGTACTGTGCGAGGAGCGGTTGATTGATGAGCGTATGAGCGGATCGGCAGGAGGGACATTGGAGATCGGCGAACTCTTGGACAATGATGGACGCCTGGGGATTGCCGCGCGGCGGGCGGCTGGAGGCAGGCGAAATGCCCGTCGTATCCACACAGGCGACAAGCACGACGCTGAGAATGAAAAGAAGAAGGGCGGTCCGTTTCATAGGAACAAAGAATGACATACGTGTCGCGAATTGAAAATTGATAATTGCCCCTTCGACACGGCTCAGGATCACTCGCAGATTACTCTGATATCTGGGCTATGGGTCATGCTGAGCGGAGTCGAAGTGTGAAATTATGGAAGCAACTCTCACATCATGGCGATATTTGCATTGTTCATTGTCAATTGTCAATTTCTCGCTAGATCAATGACTTCAAAAGGGCCTATACTCCCCCCATGTCCCTCTACCGCACGTATCGACCGCAGACCTTCGCCGATGTCGTGGGACAGGACCACATCGTGACGACGCTGGAGCATGCGGCGGCGCAGGGGAAGATCGCGCATGCGTACCTCTTCGCCGGTGCGCGCGGCACGGGGAAGACGTCCGTGGCGCGCATCCTCGCCAAGACCATCCTGACGACCGCCATCGAGGATGAGACGCTCAAGCGACACATCATCCAGGGAGTCGAAGATGGGAGCATTGTGGATTTGATCGAAATCGATGCGGCCAGCAACCGCAGGATTGATGATATTCGCGACCTTATTGAACGCATCCAGTTCGCGCCGGTCGTGACGCACGCGAAGGTCTACATCATCGACGAAGTGCACATGCTCACACACGAGGCCTTCAACGCCCTGCTCAAGACCCTCGAAGAGCCCCCGCCGTACGCGTATTTCATCCTCGCAACGACGGAACTGCACAAGATCCCTTCGACGATCCAGTCCCGTTGCCAGCGTTACACGTTCCGGCACATTCGCGAGGAGGACATTATCCGGCGCCTCCAACACATCGCCGATCAGGAGCGCATCACGGTCGATCGCGCGGCGCTGCGGGCCATCGCCCACCACGCCCAGGGGGGCATGCGCGACGGCATTGCGCTGCTGGATCAATTGCGCTCCCTCGAGAAGATCGGGCTCGAGGAAGTGCGGGAGCGCATGGGGGCCTCGGGGGAGGAGGAAGCGGAGACCATCCTGAAAGCACTCGAAGACCAGGATCGGACGGGGATCATCACGGCTGTGCGACACGCCGAGGATGCGGGCATCCCCTTGGACGGCGTGGCGCGCGGCTTGCTCGGCGGGCTCCGCGAACGTCTCCACGCCGCAATCGAGGCGAAGCAATCGACAACCACAATCATTCTGATGCTCGATAGCATGCTCGAAGCCATCAAGAACATCCGCATCGCTCCCCTTCCGGGCCTCGTGCTCGAATCCGCGCTGCTCTCGCTGTGTGAGCAGGTTCTCCCCGAGAAACTCGACAGCACAGCCCAACAGGAAAAAGAAACGACCAAGAAGGACACGGCCAAGACAGAGCTCACACCCAAGGATGCCGAAACGTCACGCCGAACCACACAGAAGGAACGCAAGGAGTCGGAGAAAACAACCACACAGGAGAAAGGAAGCCCAGCCGCCGCGACGATCGAAGCCCCCGAGCTGACGATGGCGGCGATCCTTCGCCTGTGGCCATCGATTGTCGATCAGGCGACGCCGGCCGCGGTGAAGATGTCGCTCAAGAACGGACGGGTGATGGCGATCGGGGATCTAACCGTGACCGTGAGTTTTTCCTCCCGTTTCCACCGCGACCGCGTTGCGCAGAAGGAGGCAAGCTTCCGCATCGAAGACGTCCTCCGTGGAATCTTCAAGCGCCCGCTCAGGCTCCTGTGCCTCGTGGAAGAAGACCGCGAGCCCGTGATGGTCGATGCCAAGGCGGTGGATCTGGCGGAAGCGGTGACGGAGATCTTTTGATCGTTTTTCCTGCCCGTCCGGCAGGCGGGCGTTTCTCGTTTATGGATTCAGAAGAAGATGCAGAAGAACTCCTCAGCAAGAAAGGATCAACGAGAGACGAACACATCCAACAACTTTCTCTTCATTCGATTGTATGACCAATCTGCACGACCAGAAAACACTCCTCCGGCGCTCCATCCAGGAACGCCTCGCGCATAGGAGTAAGAAAAATCTCGACGC
>JACQCJ010000092.1 GCA_016201685.1 Candidatus Peregrinibacteria bacterium
CGCGTACGCGACGGTCTGTTCCTTGAGGAGCGCATTCTCCTGCTTTTCGGCGATCGTCCGCAGCTGATCCAGGTACGGATCGATGTTCATCTTGGTGGAACTGATCACGACCTGGAGCGGGAAATTGATCGTGTTCACGAATGACTCGTAGCCCGCGATGATGCCCTGCTGCTCCGTCTCGCTCTTGAGATTGAAGTTGAGCGCTTCCACTTGGAGGATCGCGCGAATCCCGCCGTTCTTCAAGAGAGCGCTGTCGTTGCGGATCTCCGCGATCGGCAGGAACCGCTGCGTGGAGGTGAGCGCGGTCTTCTTGCGCTGTCGGACGGTGCTCTTGAGCTTGGCGCTCATCGGGAGGGCGGGAAGACGTCGCGGAAGACGGAGAGGTCGGAGAGGCCGAAGGGATTCCCTTTCCCTTTCTGATCCACGGCGATCCGATTGGGGTTGACCGGAGCGGAGGGCGGCCGCGGACCCTCTTCCTCCGTGACTATGTCGTCCAACATGTCCTCCTCTTCGCGCTGCTTCACTGTGGATTGCGAGGATTGCTGCTGCATCGTTCCCGATTCCCCGGCTGTCGCGTCCGCCTGGATCGCATCGAGAGCAGGAGAGAAGGTCGTGTCCACGAGCGAGCTCAACTCGCGAATCTTGCGCTCCTCGGGATTCTCGCTTGGGGGGGCAGGGCGCCTCTTCGCATTCTTGTCGTCGCGTCCGGTGATCCGAATGTTGATGCTGATGCCCGTTCGCGGCGCCCACGTGCGCACCGGAGCCTTGCTCATGCGTTCCATGGTGAGGAAGCAGATGCGCATGAGACTCAGATCGTTGATCTTCACCAGCGCGAAGGCCGTGGCGATGGCCGCCGGGATCCAGACTATCACGGTGATGGGGATGCCGATCTGGCCGTACGCTTTGATCAGGCTCGAGTAAAGCGCGTAGCTGAAGCCGCCGCCTATCGCGATGATCATGATCTGCCGCAAGGAAAGTGGACCGATGATGCGGTCCTCGATGTGGACGTTCTGGGGAATCTTGACGGGTTCGATGGACATGGATTTTAGGGAATAGGGAGTCGGACTTCGGGAATCGGGATTTGTCCAAGAAATCCTCATAGTATAGCAGAAAAATTGTTGACTTGCCATGCGTCAGGCGGTAGCATGTTCCTGTCGACTCTCATCGCCGTTTGGAATTGAACTCCGCCCCTTCGGGGGCGGTTTTCGTGCCGGAGAATGGTGGACGGTGGGGGCCCTTCGGCAAGCTCAGGGTGACAAAATGTGTCATGGTGAGCTTGCCGAACCACGGCTGTACGAACGTACACCTCTTGTTGAGGTGCTGCAAGATGGGAAATTGGCGGCGCCACGATGACGCCATTGCCGCCTTTCAGTCCGTAGTCAGCCTAGGCTGACGAAGGAAGGTGACGATTTGTCAGTGCTCTTTTCTCAACAATTCGTGGGATTTACGGTTTGACATATTGATGGAACGTGTGTATATTTGACATAAATTTCCTCATGTTCTGCTTATGCCGATTGCCGCCGCTGTTGATCTGAAAAGCTCAGTGACAGAAAAACTGGCTTTAGTGCCTGCAGAAGATACACCAGAGCGTTTAGCGGCTCTTCGAGAGATAGCAGCCCTCATTCAGGAGGAACTCGAAAAAACAGGCAGGGTGCTTGCTGACAAAACGTCTGCTGACAGTGGAGGACCGGCGATCTCTTCTTCAGAGCCTGTTGCGCAAGAGACAGGAGCGCCGCTGCCACTGAGTGCTGATGAACAGGCAAAACTTTTCAAAGGTTTACAAGAAAGTTTGCAAAAGCCCGAAAATCGCGAAGGAGCTCCCGATATAAGTGTCATTAAGGCGGCATTGGAAAAGAATCCCACAATGATGGTCAATCTGAGGAGGCTTCAGAAAAATCGGGCTGAACTGGTTGTGAGGGAGTTCCAAGGAGATGAACAAAAAGGAGAACGATACGTGGAATTTGCCGATGCGGCGATGGATCTCGACAGAGACTTCTCCACTTTTGCTCACAGCGATATCAAGAATGTGGCTTTCTGTTGCTAAGAAATCGAATCTATATTGTGTCCAACTCGTAACGATTCATAGATTTCTTCAGAGGGAAGCCTACAACTAATTAGAGGCCACTGAAAAACATCTCCAGTGAGAAAAATCCACGATCATCCACCCCCCTCCCCATCGAGCGGGGATTGTTTCGTGATTGTCTCTCGTGGCCATTCCCTTTTCCTGTCATACGCCTTCCGTACTCCTGCTACGGTCCTCCGATTCTCGCGACGGCCATCGCATTCATGGCGAGGAGTGCGAAGGCGATCTTCACGTGCGCATGGTCGTGCTTGTAGGGATTGCGGTCGCAGCAGTAGCGGGTCTTGAGCGTCCCGAACTTCCCCTCGACCCCGGAGCGCTGTCTGCGCATCCGTTTGATCGCATGGTCCGGAGGGGCGGGCGCGTTCTTCGGACGTGCGCCTTTCCACTGCACGCCATCAGTGATGTCCTGTGTTTCCAAGAGTGCATGAATCTCCGGCGTGTGACCGCCCCGATCGGTGTTGATCTCCGACGGCTTTCTGCCGAAGCACCGTTCGTGTGTCGCGATGGCATCGGGAACCATCTCCGTGTCAGAGAACGGATCGTCATCGATGCGATCCATGCGCAGGAGTGTCCCCCCAATCACCGAGCAGGTGATCTTCTTTCCGAACTCCGTCTTCCTGCCTCCTTCCTTCCCCCGGGGAATGGGACGGATCATCGGTGCGTGGAGGGACACGATCCTGTCTCTGCAACTGCGCACGTTCCTCCGCAGCATCTCCCCTTGCTGGGCGAGAATGGTGGCGATGGTCTGGAGAAGTTTCTCGGACACATCCGCTGCCGTGCTCGCCACCGTCTTGTGCAGGAGTGCGAGGAGTTGCTCTCCTTTGGTCACGAGGAACTGATTGTAGGCTTGGACTTCCTCGATCGTATGGCGCTTCTTCTTGCGGAAGCCCGCCGCCGCTTTCGTCACCGCCCGCTTCCCTCGGATGATCACCTTCTTGCCGGTCTGTCTGATCTTCTCCAATGCGACGACCATCTTCCTCCATGCTGTCAGGAGGAGCTTTCCGTCGATGGGGAACGTGATGCTCCCGGGGATGCAGGTGGAGTCGGTGATGCACTGATGCCTGCGCTTGCAGGGGAGCTTGCGGATGAATGTCCTGATCGATGCATCTTCCAGCAGCTGTAGGGTCTCGCTGTCCAACTTCTTGCGGAACTTGGTGAGTGACGAAGCATCGGGCACATCGTGGTACACGTTCGTGAATCCGCAGAAGAGCTTCAGAGCAATATCTGTTTCGAGTCTCCGCACCAGATCACGGTCACTCTCCCGGAGCACCGGCTTGGCGATCTCGAGAGCGATCATCATGCGCAGGCTCTTGCTGTTCCTCCCCGTCTTGCCCGAATACTTCTTGCCGACGATCTCGATCAGCGCATCCCAATCCAATTCCTTTCCGATGCGCATCAGCGGGTGCTGCTCATCCACCGGCATCTGCAGGAGATCGAAGTCGAACATCGCAGCTTGATCCGTCGAGTGATGATGCTTCATATATGGCTTGGGGAAGAGAAAAGAACTGCGTCAATGCTACAAAATTCTCTCGCACTTTTGAAGCATTATCAGTGGAAATCCGGCTTATCTATGCGGTAATATCGATGTGTTTTTCAGCGGCCTCTAATTACGAGAGAGAAGCAGTGACGTCTGACTGAGTTTGTATGGAAATCAGAAAAATTCCTTTCTCAAATGCCGAGTGTTGGACACTGTGGAAAACCATACTTTTCCTCTTTCTGTAGCAGATCAATCGGTGTGGATAATGCCGATTCCTGTTCATCAAAAGGAGGATGCAAAAAATTGGATTGATTCGCAATTGAAGCGATCAAAGGATCAGAAAGGACTGAACCACGTCGATGCGTTGCTCTATGCGGTGGCTCATGGCGGAACACTGATCTCCCATGCGGCGTACGATGCATGGGCGAAAAAGGACCCGAGTGTTTACGAGGATAAGACGTGGACTTGGTATTTTCATGATCTATTGGAAGCAATGAGTAGCGGCTTCGCGCCGTACGGCGATCGCCGCAGGGGCAGGGCCAACCGCTGCGAGCGCGATGCCGACCGCCGCGGTGCCTATCGGGGCGGGCGCGTCGCCGGGCTAAGGGTTCAGATTTCTTAGTCCTTGGTCTTTGCTCTTTCTTTCGTCTTTTGGTCTTATCCTTCAGACCGCCGAAGGCGGTCTTCCGCTACAAAATTTTTGTCGGTACTCTGTCGAAGAGCGGTGAGTAGCAACCTTGCTTTGCTGCGAGGCTACCGCGAAGTGGTCTTTCAGAGCGTGTTTAAAAAGTTCTGACAAGGTACGCTGGTTGCCATGCGCAAACACTACCCGACGGATCTGACCGACAAGCAGTGGGCGATCATGAAGCCGCTCATTCCAAAGGAAAAACATGGCGGAAGACCTCGCACGCAAGACATGCGCGAGATCATGAACGCGCTCTTCTACGTGGCGAGATGCGGCTGTGCTTGGAGAATGCTGCCCCATGATCTTCCCCAGTGGGAACTCGTGTATCACTACTTCTCGATCTGGTCGGAGGATGGAACGTGGAAACGGATGCACGACGAACTGCGACGGAAAGTGCGGAAGAAAGCAGGCAAGAATCCTGAACCCTCTGCGGGCAGCATCGACAGTCAATCCGTGAAGACCACGGAAAAAGGGGGATCAGCACGGGTATGACGGGGGCAAGAAGATCGCCGGACGCAAGAGACATATCCTCGTTGATACGCTCGGTCTCATCCTTGAACTCGTTGTCCATGCTGCCGACATCCAGGATCGAGACGGTGCCAAGCTCGTCTTGAAGAAAGCGAAGGAGGACAAGCTCTTTCGCACACTCTCGCTCATCTGGGCGGATGGAGGGTATGCGGGAAAGCTCATTCTCTGGGTCAAATGGTTCTGTCGTCGGTGTGTGCTGGAGATCGTGAAACGAACGGATGATATGAAAGGATTCGTGCTGCTTCCCAAGAGATGGGTCGTCGAGCGCACCTTCGGATGGTTCAATCATTACCGCAGGCTGTCCAAAGACTACGAGAGCCTCATTCGAAACAGCGAATCGAGATTCTCCTGTCTATGAGCCACCTCATGGTGCGACGATTGCGGCGGTCACAGGGGACTTTTTAAACGCGCTCTCACACAATGGCTCTGCATGAAATGTCGCATTTCAACAGTGTCAATGTGCCATTTCGTTTTTGCTCACGCCGGCACTTCCTCCTCCACTTCCTCCGGTTCTTCCAACGCAGTCTCCAGCTTCGCGGACGCTTCCCCGTGGAGGAATTCGAGCTTGTCCTTCTCCTTCTTCACGATGCGGATCACGTCGCCCGGGTGGAAGATGCCCTTGAGGATGTGCTCCGCGATCTCGGATTCGATGCGATCCTGGATGACGCGGCGGACGGGGCGCGCGCCGTATTCGGGGTCGAAGCCTTCCTCAGCGAGGAGGTTGATCGCTTTCGGATCGATGTCGATCGTATACTCCTGTTCGCGCAGACGGGTGGCGAGCAGCTCGAGGTGCATCCGCACGATTTTGCGGATGTGCTGCTGATTGAGGGCATTGAACACAATGATGTGATCGACGCGGTTGAGGAATTCCGGACGCAGGTGATCCTTCAATTCTTTGAGGACTTCCTTGCACTTCTCCTCGTACTCGGCTTCCTCGGTCCTCGCCTCCTCCTCCAATTTGAACCCGATCTTCGCGGCTTGCTTCGTCAGTTTTTCCGCGCCGATGTTGCTCGTCATCACGATGATCGTGTTCGTGAAATCCACCGTCTTTCCCTGGCCGTCGGTGAGCACGCCGTCCTCCAGGATCTGCAGCAGGATATTGAAGAATTCGGGATGCGCCTTCTCGATCTCGTCGAAGAGAATCACGGAGTAGGGCTTGCGCCGCACGGATTCCGTCAGCTGCCCCCCCTCCTCGTATCCCACGTAACCGGCCGTGGCGCCGATGAGACGCGAGACATTGTGGCGCTCCATGAACTCGGACATGTCGATCTTGATGAGCGCGTCCTCGCGGTTGAAGACTTCCTTTGCGATCGTCCGGACGAGTTCCGTCTTCCCCACTCCCGTCGGTCCCAGGAAGAGGAAGGAGCCGATGGGGCGGCGGACGTCGCTGATGCCGACCCTGCTCCTGCGGATCGCTCTGGCGACTTTCCGGATGGCGTCGTCCTGGCCGATGATGTGCTTGCGGATGACGAGTTCCAGGTTCGCGAGGCGCTTGGCCTCGGACTTCAGAAGCTTGGTCACGGGGATTCCCGTCATCTTCCCGATCACCTCTGCAATATCGTCCTCGGCGATTTGGATCGGGGTGCGGCGGTCGCCGTCCTGAGCGTTCTTGAGTGCCTCAAGCTGCTCCTTCGTTGTCTGCTGTTCTTGCTTGAGTCTGAGAGCCTGGTGATATTTCTGCTCCCGCACGGCCTGTTGCTGCTTTGCGAGCAGCTCCTCGAGTTTCTTCTCCATTTTCTTGATCTCCGGCTGCGCCCCCGCATGGTGCTGCAGGCTCTTGCCGGCGGCGGCTTCATCGAGCACGTCGATCGCCTTATCGGGCAGGTAGCGTTCCGTGATGTAGCGCTTGCTCAAGTGCACCGCCGCCTCGATGGCGCCGTCCGTGATCGCCAAGTGGTGGAACTGCTCGAAGCTGCCCTTGAGGCCCTGGAGAATGCTGACGGCATCCGGCACGGTCGGCTCGTTCACCATGATCGACTGGAACCGGCGCTCGAGGGCCCGATCCTTCTCCACCGTCCGGTACTCGTCCACCGTGGTGGCGCCGATCACGCGCACCGCACCGCGGCTGAGGGCCGGCTTCAGGATATTCGCGGCATCGAGGGAACCCTCCGCCGATCCCGCCCCCACGACCGTGTGAATCTCGTCGATGAAGAGGATGATCTGATTGTCGCTCTTGGCCGCCTCTTTAATGATGTCGTCGAAGCGTTGTTCGAACTCGCCTCTGTATTTGGTCCCCGCCACCAACGAACCCATATTCAGGACGAGCAGGCTCTTGTTCTTGAGCGAATCCGGGACCGTCGATGCAGCGATGCGCTGCGCGAGCCCTTCCACGATCGCTGTCTTTCCCACTCCCGGCTCGCCGATGAGCACGGGATTGTTCTTCGTCTTGCGGTTGAGAATGCGGATGAGCCGCTCTATCTCCTCGTCCCTGCCGATGATGGGATCGATCTTCCCCTCCTTCACCTTCGTGATCAGGTTATCCGTGAAGTAGTCCAGCACGGGCGTTTTGCTCTTGCCTTCGGCCTTACGGCGCTTGAGTCCCTCGGGTTCTGTACCTCCTCCCCCCGCCCCCTGGGGCTGCATGCCCACGATCACGCCTTGCAGGCCGTGGAAGAACGCTTCGAGCGATTGCTCCAGATTCCTGTTCTGCTGCTTGAAGTGGCTGATCTGGCCGAACATCTCCTCCACTCTCAAGCGCAGATCCTCCGGATCCACCTGCATGTTTTCCAAAATCAACGTCGCCGCATTCTTCCCCGTGGAGACGAGGGAGTGGAGCAGATGCTCCGTGCCCACGTTCGCATGGCGGAATTTATGCGCGGTCACGACACTCTGTTCGATCACCGTGTGGAGGAAGGTCGAGAGGCCGTGCTTCACGTGCTGCCCCTCGATGTTCGTCGATTTCATCGCCTTAAGGAGGATGCGCACGTTCTCCTGCGTCACGCCTGCTCCCGTGAAGATCGAAAATCCCAACGATTTGGGAATACTCAGAAGTCCGAGCAACAAATGCTCCGTCCCGATGTACGTGCTCTTCATGCTCTTCGCCTCCTGCTCGGCGATCTGGAGCGCGAGCTTGGCATTCGGCGTAAATCGATCAAAAGGATGCATACGTTGGATGGGAAGGAGAGGAGTGAAGCGGCTTGCCCACCGAAGCCTTCTCCGTCTCGAGGAGAATCATGGGCGAAGGTGGGTCGAAGGGATGCATACTGATGGGACGGAAGAAGATGGAGATTCGTACGGAGGACTGATGGAACGGTTTCTCGAGGGGACTCTGGTTAGCAGTCTATCAATTTGAGTGCTAAACGTCCAGAATCATCGGGAAATTCTAGCACATTTTCCTTCTGAGCGCAGTCACGGGAGGTCAAAAAAATTGTCTGGAGGCAGAATGTCAGGGGAATTGGGCATGACGCATGAGGAATTGCGAGTTGCAAGTTGCGAATGGCGAATGAAAAACCAGTTTCCAACAGCCATTGACCATTCGCAACTCGCCATTCGCCTTTCGCAATTCCCGTCGCGGTCATGTTCTCAAACGGCTGCCCCCAACTTCTCCCTCCGCGCCGCTCGCCAGTCTTCCAAGAAGAGCGCGATGACCGTTGTGGTGGGGATCGCGAGGATCACACCCAACACCGGGTGGATGACGCTCGGGAAACTCACGGCCACCATCATCGCGAACATGATGGCGATGGGAGAGAGGCCGACCGCGCGTTTCATGATCAAGGGCACGAGCAAGTTATTTTCGCACCACTGCACCACGTAGTAGACCGCTCCCACGATGAGTCCCCAGAAGAATCCTTGTTGCGTGATGGCAATGAGGACCGCGGGAATCATGGCGATGAAGGGGCCGATGACGGGAATGAATTCCGTGAACGCGGCGAGGATCGCGAGCGTGAGCGCATAGGGCATGCGGAGGATGACGAGCGCGAAGAACACGAGCACGCCGATGGAGACGCACAGGATCAATTGTCCCCGCGCCCACTGCGCGAGCTTCCAGTGGATCACTTCCGATTTGTCATCCACGTAGGAGCGGAAGCTCCAGGGAAGAAATCCCCGCGCCCAGTTCACGAGCTTCTCCTTCTCCAATTGGATGAAGAACGCGAGCACCAGGACCACGATCATGTTCACGAAGAAATCGAACACCGAGCCGGCCAGGAACGCCGCGAACGCGAGGGAACCCTGGGCGGCGGTGGAGAGATTCTGTCCGAACTGTCGCAGCACATCGGTCAAGTGCTGGATGGAGAGCTGCTGGAGGGTGTTCTGGAGGAAGATCGTCATCTGCACGTTCACGCGGTCGCTGATGAGCGGCAGCGCGATGCGCGGATTCGCGAGGAAGAGATTCACCTGCTGATTCAGGGAAAAGGCGATGTTCTGGAGTTGATCGGCGATGATCGGGATGAGCGAGACGACGAGGAAGAGGAACAGGAAGAGCGCGATGAAGTAGTGAATGAGGATCCCGAGTCCCCGCGGAATCCCCGCACGCTTCATGGCCTGTACGCCGGGATCGATGATGATGGCGATGAAGATGGCCAGGAGCAGCAAGACGATCTTGTCTTTGATGAAATACAGCATCAGGACGCCGACCACGATCGCGATGACGGTAAGCGTCGCTTTGGCTATGCTCGCGATGGAGAACGAGACGACCATGTCCACGGGAGCTTGCGGGGGCGGCGGGGCGGTTCTCGTGTTTTCGGCGCCTCTGCGACGGAGTTCTTCCTTGGCGCGCGCGAGGAGGCGCTGCGCTTTCTCCCCGATGATCCGCAACGACGTGAACGACCCGTCGGATTTCTTCTTCGTCATGGAGACGATCGTACCCAAGTGCAGGCTCCGGCGCGAACAGGAGCGCTGGACGAGCGGATCAGAGTTCAGTTGTTCAGCGGTTCAGTGCAATGATCAAATAGAACAATGGGCAATATACCGAGCCGCTGAACCGCTGACTCACTGATACACTGATCACGTCACCGCCTCGAGGATCAAGTTGACGATGAAGTACGCCAAGATGGAGACGATGAAGCCCATAATGGCATATTTGAGTCTCCCCTTTGCTTTCGCACTGTCACCGCCTGCGAGACCGGAGATAGCAAGCTCATAACCCGACCAGATGACGACGAGCAGCGCGATGGTGCCGATGAAGGAGAAGACGAGCTGGATGAGGTACGCGACGTAGAGCGGAATGCAGTGGAAGTGCATTTCTCCCGTGATAAAATTGCAGTCCTGCTGATCGAAGATGAGGCCATTGGCAGGGATCAGATGCGGGTTGAGTTGGGCAAAAGCGTGGGGAATGAGGAAGGCGAGGATGTGTTGCATAGATTGATCATAGGTTAAATGGCTACATTGTTCTATTGCTAACGCAGACATTCGTGAATCGCTTGCGAACACTGTAGCAATTTAGCCATGTAACCATTGCACCCGATAGCGCTACAATGACATCCATGTCATTCCGTTGGTCCACCACCGCGAAACCGATCGTCGCCCTCGCCCCCATGGCGGGTGTCACGGATGCGTCGTACCGGCAACTCATCAAGAGGATCGCCCCCGAGGTGATCGTCTACACCGAGTTCCTCAGCACGGATGCCATTCACTTCGGCGCAAAGAAGACCATGCAGATGATCGATTTCGATCCCGCGCTCGAGCGGCCGTTCATCGTGCAGGTGTTCGGCAAGGATCCCGCGCACTTCCTCACCGCGGCAAAGATTATCGAGCAAATGGGCGCCGACGGCATCGACATCAACATGGGCTGCCCCGCGGCGAAGGTCGTCTCCTCGTGCCACGGCTCCTCCCTCATCCGCGACCCAGACCTCGCTGCCGCTCTGGTCCACGCGACGGTCAAATCCGTCTCGATCCCTGTGTCAGTCAAGACGCGGCTAGGGTGGGACACGGCGGACACGCTCATTCCCTTCTGCCAGCGTCTCGTGGAAGCCGGTGCCTCCGCACTCGCGATCCACGGCCGCCGCTACTGCGACAAATTCACGGGCACGGCGGATTGGGAACCCATCTACGAACTCAAGAGAAACGTGTCCGTTCCGGTCATTGGAAATGGGGATATCGCCTCCGCCAATGATGCCGTTGCGAGAATTGAAAACCTCGACGGCGTGATGGTGGGACGGGGGACGTTTGGGAATCCGTGGGTGATGGGGAAAATTGTTGACGCCTTGCGAATTGCGAATTGCGAAGGGCAAATGGCGAATGATTCGCAACTCGCAAATCGCAAATCGCAATTCTCTCCGTTGACGTTTGTCGAGAAATTGCCTGTTATCCTCGAACATTGCGCATTGGCCGTCCGCATCAAAGGTGAACAACGCGGGATGCTGGAAATGCGGCGCCACCTGGCCAGTTACGTGAAAGGCTTCGACGGCGCCTCGGACATGCGGCAGCGATTGATGCAGGTGGAAAAATTGGAGGATGCGAAAATGATTCTCTGTGGATGATTGTTCGGATAATCAGTCGTCATCGAGTACATCCGTATCGCCATCTTCTAATTTTTGAAGACGTTCATATTCACTCGTTGCATGCATGGCTCCCGTGTCACCAAACCAAGTCAAAGGAATGCGTATGTCGGTCAATTTTTCTCTAAAGAAAAGACGTATCGGGAGAACAGATGTGTCTTCCACTGGCATACCGGCAAGTTCTTCTGAAAAAATTTCTCGCAAAAACCATTCCATCGGAGTTCCGATATTACATTGTTTGATCGCCTGTGCATATTCCCTGACCAATTTTTCGTAATCCACTGGTGAATCCTCTTTTTTTTCATTCATGCAAATGAAAGAGAAGAATCATAATTGTACCTTCACCCCCGGTCCCATCGTGGGGCTCACGGAGACGGAGAGGATGTACTCACCCTTGATGCCGCTCGGCTGCGCTTCTTTGATTGCTTGGAGGATCACGTTCAAATTCTCCTCAAGTTTTTTGGGACCGAAGGAGATCTTGCCGAAGATGCCGTGGATGATGCCTTGCTTGTCCATCTTGCACTCGATGCGGCCCTTCTTGAGTTCCTCGATCGTCTTGCCGATCTTGTCCGTCACCGTTCCGGCCTTGGGCGAGGGCATGAGCCCTTTCTGGCCGAGCGTTTTCGCCACTTTTCCCAAGTCCTTCATCAAGCGCGGCACCGCGACGGCGATATCGAAATCGAGATGGCCTTCTTGAATGTGTTTGATCAAGTCCTCGTTCCCCGCGAGGTCCGCTCCCGCCTTCCTCGCCTCTGCAATCTGGTCATCGGGGACGAATGCAGCCACGCGCAAGGTCTTCCCGGTTCCGTGGGGCAAGCTCACCATCGTCCGGACGAGCTGGTCGGCTTGGGTGGTATCGGCGTTGATGCGGATGTGGAGTTCGGCCGCGCCGTCGAAGCCGGTGGTCGAGAGCTTGGGCAACAACTCCGCCGCCTCGGCGACCGTGTAGAGAGGCTTCGTCACAAGAGCTTTCCTCTCGGCGTATTTCTTGCCCTTCCTGCGGGCGAGCGGAGATTGCTTGGATGTCATAAAAAATGGGGGAACGTGGTTTACCCTGAGCCTGCCTGCCAGCAGGCAAATCGAAGGGTGTTTCGCCCGAAAGGGCTCCCACGAGAGACGCCATTGTGCCAGGTTTGCAGTTGTGTGCAAGATCTTCTGCACTCCCGTCACGAAATTTTCTTCTTCCCCACTGTCTTCGGTTTCTTCAGCAAGATGGGCATTGTCGGGAGCGAGACAGCCGCGGCGGGAGCGGGACGTGGCTGAGGGGGCAGTGGAGGCGGGGGAGTGGGACGCAAGCCGACTCCGGCGTTCTCGAAATTCAGGTGGTGGCCGTAGGGCCAGCGCGTGGACCAGGAGAGCAGGATGCCGTAGAGGAAGAAGAGCACCGGAGACACCCACCACGTTGGGTCGAGCTCGGTTTGATGAAGGAGCATCGTGAGGATGAGGAAGAGCACGGTCGAACTCATGAGCACGAAGCCGACGGTCTTGAAGGTGTAGTAGAAGATGGCGAAGGGCACGGCGCGCGAGGCATCGTCGATGGTGTGCGCAACGTTTTCGTGCCAGAGGAAGATGAGACCGCCGAGCGTGAAAATGATCAGGAGCGCCAGGTACACGCTCGAGCTGTAGGAGAGCCCCGCGAGCACGCTCCCCACGGCGGGCAGCCCGCTGAGGGTCATGAGCAGGATGCCGAACATTTGCATCAGGTAGCAGTAAATGGCCTTTCCCACGAGCTTCGGTGCGGCGTCACGTTGCAGGAGAGCTGGAATGAAACCCAGCGTCAAAAGCTCGAGCACACCGACCGCAGCCATGATGCCGAAGGCGAGTTCGGCCGTGCCGCCCGAGAAGAATGGAAACGAAAAATCCATAGGAAATTTCCGCCATTGTATGCAGACACGTCCCTTCGTGCACGCATTCGCTCTTGCAGTGAAACGGAGAAGTGATGGAACCGCTTCAGTGTTGTTGCGATACTTGCATTCCTTATGGCAGATATGGAGTCACAAATTCTTCTGGGCGATGAAAATAATCCATTCATGACTCTTCTGTCATTTGATTCGATTGACCATGAGTCGAAAGCTCTCTTCGACAATGCTTATGACGAATTGCATACGGCAATCGAAGGACGTCCGGATCCTCTGTGGGGATATTTCCCCCAGCATCCTGACCAGGAATTTGTGAGTGCTGTTCCGCTTGCATGCTGCAAAAGACTCGACGAGTTCTTGAGGGAAAAAATTCTCAAACCGAACAGTGTCTTTCTCGATCTTGAGCTGGCCTTCATTCGACTCTGTCTTTGTGATATTCGAGGGAAAGAACATGGAGGCTTTCATGTTGATATCGACAGTGGTTCGGCATTCCTCGGCGATAAAAAGAATGATGGCACGAGAAGCATCTGCAAGCTCATTATGAATCTACATCCATCGGAATCCAGAGAGCTTCAGTATCTTCCTTACAATCTTTCGGAATTGGCTGAACGCGGATTGTCGTACCGTCGCAACTCGTAACATCGGTGTGCCGACTCACGAATTGCCCGAGGGTGTTTCCGTGAAATCGGTTGCCATTCCTCCACGACAAGATCATACGTTGTCCGCATTGGTTTTTTGGGCGGATCTGGTGCCGCATACCGGTGTGGATCACGCTCATGGACATTTTCTTGCGGGTTTCGGAGGGTTTCGCAATGTGGGTTCGGAACTTATCGCATAGAAATTTCCCTGGGCAAGTTCCGCGGGCAAGTATGCCCGCTCCTCAGAGAATAAAACTATTTTCTGACATTCCTCACTCGACCGTCACTCCCATGCTTCGCGCGGTTCCCATAACGATGCGCTCGGCGGCTTCCAGATCGACGGTGTTCAAATCCGGCAATTTGGCCTGCGCGATCTTTGTCACCTGCGCCTTGGAGAGCTTGCCCACCTTCGTCTTATTCGGCTCACCGCTCCCCGATTCGATCTTCAGCTCCGTCTTGATCAAGGTCGACATGGCCGGCTGCTTGACGATGAAGGAGAAGCTCCTGTCCTCGTACACCGTGATCTGCACGGGGAGCATCTGGCCCATTTTGTCCTTCGTCTTCTCGTTGAATTTGCTGCAGAAGCCGCCGATGTCCACGCCCGCCTGCCCGAGCGCGGGCCCCAGCGGAGGCGCGGGATTGGCCTGCCCGCCTCTGGTCTGCACTTTGATGACTTTCTTGATCGCCTTTGCCATAGCTACGGGACTGTACTGAAAAAGATCATGGAGGTCAACGGCGGTTATGCCTTCTTCCAGAGGAAGTACCAATTGCCAAGTGCCATATTCCAAACAATTCAAAAAGGGATCAATTCTTGAATCTGCCAGGATTGATTACTTATGAATTTCTTGGAATCTGGCACTTGGTTTCTGGATTTTTCCTCGACTTTTGATGAGCGAAGAGATTCTTCATTCAGA
>JACQCJ010000106.1 GCA_016201685.1 Candidatus Peregrinibacteria bacterium
CAAGACGCCGTTATCCGGACCAATGAGAAAGTCTCCGCGCCCGGTCTGGATGATGAGCCCCCTGCGCGAAGTGCCGACCCCAGGGTCCACGACGCACACGTGACAGCCGACCGGAAGATACGCGGTCGCCTCGAAGAGCTTCGCTCCCTCCGTGATGTTGTATCCCTCGATCTCGTGCACCAGATCGATGATCTGCGCCTCCGGACAGATTCCCAATATCACCGCCTTCATCACCCCGATGCCCTTATTGCCCGGCCCGAAATCGGTGGAGAGTGAGAGGAAGGGGCGGGGCATGAGAGACATTATACCCCCTCGCATCATCAGAAAACCTCCTGGGAGGGCACGTTCGCATGTCCGTGGAGACCGAGAATCGGCAACGAACAGTGCACCACCCATCATCGCCACTCAGAGTGATTGAGCTTTTTTGGCCAAAGGAGCTGCGTCTCTTCAACATGCAGCTTCCGCACCGCATCTTTCCATCCCCCAATTCTGGTACACGGTCCTGCAAACACAATAAGGGCATCGTTGGCGTATACTTCGTCCAGAAATTCACCTTCGCTGAACCAGAAATCAAGTCCAGCACAAGTTTTGGCAAGTTTTTCCCTCTGATCGAGCATCGCTCGCAGGCAGTTCCGTGCCACCGATGAATGATAGAAAATGAGTCCACTATCAGTGAAATCGCACGTATGCTCGAATGATAACGGAAAACATTCGAAGATGCTCAACGTGGAAAGATGCCTGCCGACAGCAGAGTAGAACTTTTGCAAATTATCCAAGGCTGCTTTTCTGGAAAGACACTGGAGGAAGAGTGTAGCCTCACATGCTGAACGAGTAGCGGAACCCAACTCGAAGAGCTGAAAAAGGCGGCACTGTTCAAGCGTGTCGCTCCGCTGAGACCTCATGTATCCCACGTTGTCCTCCAAACTCTTGCATCTGCCACTGGGATCCGCGCCGCCTTTCAGCTTCTGCAACGAAAGCCACGTGGATACGTTTTCTTCGACCAAGCGAGAACGAATATACCAGAAAATCCAACGGCATCGGGGAGATCGCGACACCCTTGATCCTTGTTGCAATCATCCCCATGGCAGTAGGATGCGTGCATGCCGGAGTGGCGTCCCCATTCGCTTGCGAGCTACAGCGGGACTATGCTTTCCACGTATAGCACATTGATCTTTCCTTTCATTTTTTCTTGCCGGAGTGGCGGAATTGGTAGACGCGCCCGCCCGAACGTACCGCACTCGAATCTTGCCATGGTGGCGGAATTGGTAGACGCGCACGACTCAAAATCGTGTTCCTGAAAGGGATTGTGGGTTCGATTCCCACCCATGGCACCATAGAGACGTTCGGCCTGCCCGACAGGTCGGTACTGGCGGGTACGGGCTGGCACGACTCAAAATCGTGTGCCGCAAGGCATTGAGGGTTCGATTCTTTCCTCCAGCACCATTCGACTCGGCGCTGCGGCGCCTCGCTCATGGCAAGCGATGCACATTCAACTCATTCGTGAAAAATTTTCTTGCAGGCTTTTGATAGACATTTTTCAAAGTGAATCTTGTTAATCTTCGCAGACTCATCGACTTCATGGTTTTTTCATGTGTATCAAGCAACACCATTCCCTCCTGAGCTTCATGCTGTAACCAACTTCGTACAGCGGAGGAATGGGGATCGTGGAGCGCAGCGGGACTAATGCCAAATTGCATCATGTCCCCTTCTGGAATATTGATCAGACCATCCTGATCAACATCGATACGAAAATCCTCTCCATTGTAGTACTTCCTCGTTGCTGTCCCCAATGCTTGCAATGCTCGACAGTACGCCGGATCTTCTCCGAAGATTTTAAGAGATGCTGAGATCGTTCCATCGATATCCAATGCGAAGAAATTCTTCTCCAGAATATCCTTCGGAAACACGATATTCTTCCCTCTGCGCAGCGCATCGAACAGAATGGATTCAAGCATATGCTGCGTTTCGATCTTCAGGCTGAAACCGAGTTGTTCCGCCAGGTGGTAACAATGCTGCAATAGTTGATCTATCGCATCTTTCGGCGTTGTAGGATCTCTTGCAAAAGCAAGCCTTTCTTCGACGTAATCAGGTCTCGTTGCATACCCATCCGGCAAAGGATGATGGCCATCGGCAACATCGTCGGGGAAACGCAGCGCACAGTAGTAATGTTCCATGAGATTCCCTCTCAGGCAGCTACAAGCGCCATAGCGAAACTTCTGAAGCCACCAGAGAAAATCTCTGAATTTTTCGGTCCGGGTCTCGAGCATCCATCGATAAACTTCCGCCCTGATTTCATTGGAAATGTTTTTGAGATCACCATCCCGAAGACGAACATCCACCGGTGCACAATGGTTCATCGTGTCCAAAGACATAGTAATTCACTCTATCGCAATCATGATTTGCCCACTAGGGAACCTCTGAAAAATAGGGAACATCGAGGGCTAACGTTGCAGATACACGGAATTCATTCCGTGATCTCCTTTGAAAGCAGTTTTTCAGAGGTTCCTAGATAAGATGGCACCTTATTAGAGAAGTAACCTGTGAAACGTTCATCCCCAGTCATCGGCCACTTGATCTCCTCACATCAAATATTGATTTCCGCTATGCTGAAGCCTCTCCATGAAGCGGTACCAGACCTTCATCTTCAAGGCCTACGAGCTCGACGAAAAAGCGGGTGAAATCCGGCTGCACTACAGCCTGGACGATGAAGTGGAATTCACGGAGACGATTGTTCTGCCTGCAACAAGTGGACAGTGGACAGTGGACAGTGGAAAGCTCGATGCAGCGGTTTTTGCTTTGCACCTGATCGGCGGCATCAGCTACTACAAAACCTGCTGCCCGAAGAACATCGAGATTCGCTCGGGGACGCTCACGGAAGACCAAGCGGCCTTCTGGAACACGGTTTATGAGAATGGCCTCGGAGAGTTCTTTTACAAGAACGACATGAACTTCGAAGGACTCATCGCGTTTCCAGCATCGGAGAAGAGGACAGTGGAAAAACGAGTAACGAGCAAACGAGCTAACGAGCAACGAATTCTTATTCCAATCGGCGGCGGCAAAGACTCGATCGTCACTCTGGAACTCCTCAAGAAGACCGGAGCCGACTGCACGCTCTTCCGCATGGGTCACCATCGCTTGATCGGCGAGATCGCGGCGGTCGCGGGACTTCCGTTGCTGACAGTCGAACGGAAACTCTCGGGGAATCTTTTCCGGTTGAACGAGGAAGGTGCGCTCAACGGCCACGTGCCGATCACGGCGTACCTCTCATGCCTCGCGGTCGTCGTCGCAGAGCTTTACGGTTTCGACGGCATCGCGATGAGCAACGAACGCAGCGCCAGCGAAGGCAACGTGGAATTCCATGGGATGCAGATCAACCATCAGTGGAGCAAGAGCCTGGCCTTCGAACGCGCCTTCCAAAAATACCTCGAAGAAGCGATTGGCACGAACATCAAGTACTGGAGCCAGTTGCGTCCCCTGAGCGAACTCGCCGTCGCGAAAATGTTCACAGAATTCCCGCAGTACTTCCGCATCACGACGAGCTGCAATGCCAACTGGAGAATCTTGCGCGATCGTCCGCGCGAGCGGTGGTGCGGACACTGCCCCAAGTGCGCCTTCGTCTTCGCCCTCTTCGCAGCGTTCCTCTCCAAAGAAACTCTGCTGGGGATATTCGAGAAGAATCTCTTCGAACGGGAATCGCTCCTGCCGCTCGGGCGCCGGCTGCTCGGCATCGAGGGCTTCAAGCCCTTCGAGTGCGTGGGGACATCGGAAGAGACCAAGGCAGCGATGCTTCTCGCACATGCGCGTGGCGACTTCGATGAGACTCCAGTGATGAAGATGTTCTTGAAGGATGCCGCGCCGAGCACCAAGAATCCTCAGGCGGTGATTGACGAAGCGTTGAGGCTGAGCTCGGAGCATGCGATCCCTGAAGAATTTCTTGGTCTGATTCCGAAGTCTGAATTTTGAAATCTGAACTCTCCATCCATGCACATCCATGAACTCAACGGCAAACGAGTCTGTATCCTGGGATTCGGAAAGGAGGGGCAAGCAACCTTACGCGCCGTGGAGAAATACAGTCGACCCAAGGAGATCACCATCGCGGATGAGAACCCGGGACCTGCCGGTTATCGTTTGCCATTCCATAAATACACTTGTGCGTACGGACCGGGATATCTGGAAGCAATTCCCCGCTCCGACGTGATCATTCAATCTCCAGGAATTCCACCGACACCAGATATTCGGGCATTACCGGGGAC
>JACQCJ010000097.1 GCA_016201685.1 Candidatus Peregrinibacteria bacterium
AACATTCCGACTCTCGACGCCAAGTACGCCGGCGAATCCGCGGAGGACCACGCCGCGCGCATGAAGCGCTACGAGGCGGCCTACAAAGCCTTCGATGAAGAGTTCGCCGCGTTCATGGCGGACGTGAACGACCAAGTGCGCACCTCGCGCAGGGATTCGCTCAAGACGAACGAGGAGAAGGATCGCACGCAGGAAGCAACTGCACTGGAATCCCTCGAAGCAGTCTTCACCTAATTCCCCCTCCCTCTATGGAGACGATACACGCATTTTTATTTCCGGACGCTGGCTCTCTCCGAGAGAGGAGATTGGTGTTCGACATATCACAAGGTCAAGAACATGTTGAGCGTGTTTTTACCGATTCCGTAGAGAACAAAAGGGCTGCGTTAGAAATTCAGACGGGAAGGATGTCGAAGGAAAAAATGGATGCTGTCGCTGCTACCCTTGGAAGATATCTTTCAGATGATGATAATGCTGATCGCGTACGGAACATCATGGATGCTCTTAAAAAGGGAAACAAATTCGATAAAGACTTCGAAAAAAAGACAAATAATCATAAAAATAAGAAAATTGAGTTCCAAGCAAAAAGAGATGAGGATACGATCCAAGCGAAAGAGGCAGCTAGTAAAGGCGCGAGAGAACTAATAAAGAAATATTTGGAGAATATCGATCAGCTTGCATCCACGACATCGTTGGATCGCCACGTGAAATCTGTAGATAGGATCGGCATTTTCAATG
This sequence comes from Candidatus Peregrinibacteria bacterium, assembly GCA_016201685.1. Taxonomy (GTDB): domain Bacteria; phylum Patescibacteriota; class Gracilibacteria; order Peribacterales; family Peribacteraceae; genus JACOTD01. Next base: position 736 of record JACQCJ010000097.1, read on the forward strand.
AATGGATCAAGGATATGAAAAAATTCGATCCGGATGCCAAGAGTTATCTTCTCTCAGATGATGGGAAGACGGTAGATCCCAATAAGGCTCCGGAAAGCGAAAGTCGACAACTGGCCATTGAGAAGGCTCATGAAGATTTTCTCAAAACTCTGAATGAGAAAAAGCCGGAAGAGAAGATTCAATTGATCGATGATCAAGCGAATGCTCTCATGGCAAATATCAAAGCAGAAGTGAATCATCTTAATATTGCTAGTGCAGCTCCGGCTGGGACAGATAAAGTACCGACTATTTCGAAGAAGCTTGGGCTCTCAACATTCGGCACTGACCACATTGAGCTTTATGTAAAGCAACTTCGTGACCTCCAGAAACAGAAAGATGATTTAAATGGAACAAAGCCAAAGGAGGATGCAAAGCCCGATACAACTAAGCCGTCTACTCCGGAAAAACTGAAAGAACCTCTGACGGATGACGACAAGAAAAAGACGTTCGATCCTGCGATCGAGGCGTTCAACAAAGATGGAAATAAGACGGCCTTGGAAACAGCGTATAAGAATCTTGGTGAAACGAAGAAGGAGAACGCCATCGCATACATTCAAGAGAAGCTCAAGGACTACACGGTCACGGCGAAAGGTGATGTTCTCTCAATTGAAAAAAAGTCAGTAACGACCACTACAGAAAAGCCTCAGGAGAGCAAACTCACCGCCGATGAGAAAAAGAACATCGAAGAGGGAGCGAAGAAATTCAGAGAGGTGAAAACGATGGAAGACGGAAGGACTCAATTGCAGAATGTCTACGACAAGGCGAAAGAAAAAGATGCCGCTCTCCAGTACATGAATCAGTTACTTGGAGACAAGCACACCGTCGGAGTTGGCGCGGACAAGAAGCTCACCTTTGGAGATCCAAAAACCTTCGTCGGTCCCAAAGAGAGCGACGAGAACCTTTCTCCACTCATGAAGTTCCTGAAGCAAATTTTGGAATTCCTCAAGAGTTGGAGGGATGAGCTCAATGGGAAAATCACGGACCCCAAGAAGCTCGAGGAGGCACGGAAGCAGACGAAGGAGGAGATCGGCGAGAAGGAGAAGGAAAGCAAGACGGCGACCAAGGAACGGAGGGCGGCTCTCCTCAAAGAGCTGCAAGAGCTCCACGAGCGCGAGAAGAAGATCAACGAGGAACTCCGGGGCTATGCCACGAGACGCGCGGCTGCGTGTAACAAGACGTTCGATCGTCCTCTGCGCCCCAATGAAGTCGAAGTCGAAGGTCGCTTCCGCGCCAGGGTCCACTTTGAACCCGTTCTGGATGACAAGAGCGAGCAATTCGCCTGGTGTCGCATGAACATGGTCGGTTCCCGCGCTGAGAGACGGGAGACGAGCACCGCAATGATCGAGCTTTTGAATCGAGATCGAGATCGAGAACGAGTGCCAGTGCCGTACGTTCAGCAAGGCGACAATATCCTTGTCGCTCCCACGTACAACATCACCAACAACAACGTCAACGTGCAGAACACGGAGCAGAAAGTGACGAACACGACGGTGACCAACATCATCGGCGACAAGAACACCGTCGGCAATCTCACCTCCGCAGAGGGACGCGTGAAGCAGAATCAGAAGCAGGAAGCTCTCACGGCCCAGGTGCCGATACAGGCGAAGATCGACGCTCCAGTCGCATCGACACCCGCCCCCGCGCCAGCTTCTAGCGCCGCTCCGAAGCCGAGGGTTGACGTAAAACTCGATACTCCTCCCCCATCAACACACAAGAAATCGACGAGTTCGGGAGGGACGAGTGGCAGTCGATTCGGTGACTGAGTGATTCATAGTGTCGTGCATTCCTCGTGATCGGGACCGAGAGGGAGATGCGGTGGATGCACGCCCCCGTTCTTCCTCTCTTGTATGCCGCCGGATGAACAGCAACAGCAACGGGAACGCTCTCGCGATCAGCCTCCCGATAACGAAGCGACTACGGAGAAAGATGCGGGACTCCGTGTGGAAGAAGTGCGCCGGAAAGTACCCGAGCTGGCGGAACTCTTGAAAGGATGGAGGGATATTGACGATGCGGATGGCAATCCGGCTCACCAATCAGCGGATGAGAACTGGGTTGTGGGCAAAAACAGGGACGGCAAGATCGTGGTGCTCCGAAAGCAAGAGAATGGGAAATATCAGGTGTGCGATGATGATGCTATCGATCCGAAGCATGCGGATGTGAGGGCGATGATTCTGTGTCTGAAGGGCGAACGGTACGAAAGAGCAGCGATGCTTTCCCGTGAACAGGTTCATCCCTTTTCCGAAAAGAAGCTTGTCGATTCCTTGAAAGCGATCATGGTGAACGGGGAACGTATCAGCGTCGATGATCTTGGGCAAAACTTTTTCCGTCGGCAGAGTATTTCCCCTGCACGATTCGAACTTCATCTGCGCAACGTGCAGAAAGCGGCTGAGAGAATGGAGAAGGCGATCAAGGGCCGTCCGGGATGGGAGTCCTGGAAGGGGAGCGTTCGTTGCGATGGGTTGCGCCTGACCGCGACGAACGACGAGAAGAATGAAACGCTCTTCTCGTCGGCCGACCGGATTCTCGTGACCGAAGGAACGGCGATGCCCCGCTTCAGCGCGGCGGGGGAGGTTGCACAGATGCGAACACTCGACGGGAGAGACGTGAAGATGCGAAAAGGGTCACGATACGAAATCTACGATTACGTTGACGAAGGCGGCTCGACCGTGCGCGAGGAACAGCGCGGCGACGGTGTGTGGAATCGGACCACGTTCAATGCATCGGGAGGCATCAACGGCATGCGCTCGTACGATGAACACAACGGCATGCCGAGCGTTCTGAAAGTCTTCATCGACAAGGCACAGGTCAACATTCCCGTGAAGGACGGAAGCGCGGAGACGGTCACGCATGATCTTCCCCAAGGAATCTACGTCTTTAGTCCGGAAGGAAAACCGATTGGTCGCTATAAAGTGCATAGGGAGAAAGCGCAGGCGGAAGGAAGGACGCTCACGCCGCAGCAGTATCTCGATGAGGTCGCATCGGCGCTCAAGACTCCCGAGCAAATCGGGAAGTTCGTATCCTCCCTCTTCAGCCTCGAGGAAGAGGGGCACAAGCAGCGCGAGCAAGAGGATGGCAAAACCCCCAATGCCGCGAAGACCATCGTGTGGACGGCGGATCCGCCGGTGCTCGATGCCTACGGTCGCCCAACCGGGGAGGAACTGCAAGATGTCCAGCATCCCTTCCGAACCGCAGAGAGGGGAAAAGGCGACTGCGAGGATTTCGCCCTGTTCGCGCAGTATCTCCTTGAAAAGATCGGCGTGAAGTCTGCCGTGGTTCGCTACAGTCACAATCACTACAAGTGCGTGTATCTGGAGAAGCACGCATCCGAGGGGAAAACGACGTACAACTACTGTGCCATTGATACGGGCGGGCACTATCCATCACCCGAATATTTTGAGACTGCGGGAGAGGCGATACAAGCTTCGTGGAGTAAAAGCCAACAGCACAGGTCTGGCGCTGCATACGAGCTCTCGCAAATCGAAGCGGGCAAAATCCGTCCTTCACGCGAGTATACGCAACAAGTGAGGGATGCCGTCGCGAGCGGGGGTGGGGCGATCGTCATGCTCCGTCCAACCGAGGTCCATGCTCCTGCGGACGGCAGCCCACAATCCACCGACGAAGAAGTGCATGCGTACTCGGACGAGAGGTACTGGCAACAAATCGTGCGCAAATCGTGATGCGGGATTGATCACATCCCCGCTCCCAAATCCTTCACGGTTTGGCGTACATTCGCAATGTTCCGGGTGATCGCGGACGCGGTTGCAGTTTGCTCTCGCTCTCGTGTTGGCATGGTTTCGCTCTCGAAGATGATGGGTAGCAGAGAATCGATCGTCTCTTGATCGACTCCGACTCCGACGAATCCGCGTTTTCGTCCGACCGCCTCCGTCACGATGATGCCGCGAAACGAAGGCGACGTCTGGATGCGGAATCCGTCTCCATCGGCAGAGATCTTCTCGATGTCGGTTGTCGATTGTTTTCCATTTTCATCATCCACAAGGGAGATCTCGCCATCGTCGGCCTCGTAGGACATCCATCCGTCGGTCGCCTGCGCTCCGCTTGCATCCTTGCTCGGAGGCTGGAGCACATCCACGGTATCCGGACCGCCGACTGCGAGGAAGCGAAGCCTGATCGGTTGGGTCGTGTCCGCGGAAATTTTGTATGCTCCTCGTTGCCCCTGCACTTCGAGGATCCGCATCGGCAGCGTTCCTTTCTCCTTTGCGACGGCATCGCCGGCGTCTGGAACACGCTCTTGCGCGGGAGTGGTTGGAGGCGTTTCGTTCTCGGCGACCGTCGACGGTTCTGGTTCCTGAGGAATGTTTGCGGCGACAGCCAGCGTAGTCGCATCCGGCTGCAGCGCTGCTCCCTCGATCTCAGCGACCGGATTCGCTGCCGCGGTGCTTGATTGGATCGAAGCGAGTTCGCCGATGTAGATGCCTTCTGCTTCGTCTTTCAGATCGTTGTTGTTTCTCTCGAGAGAGTCGAGCGATGGTCGGACCATTGCGTCGATGCGCTCTTCTTTTTGCAAAATTCGCTCTTTCTCCCGATTCGCCGCAGCAAGATTCGCAGGATTTTGTGGCTCATTCGCCAGAGAGTTTTTGATAGCACTGCGTTGTCTCGCGTAGAGGGCGAGCAGATCACCTGCGGATTCGGACATCGCTGCAGGGGGCTTCTCGGGAGCTTGGAAATGCACGAGCCGATGCTCACGTCCATCGATGCCGGTGCGGAGCAAGGAATTACGCATGGAGGCTCTGGGCAAAAGCGGCAATGTCGGTTTCCTCAAATTGCTTCTGCATGGCGCAGCCGCGCTTGAGGACGGCGATCTGCTCCTGCTCGTTCTTCTCCAGATCGGCGTTGATGCGCGTGAGCCGCTCAAGGATGCGCTCGCGATCCTCCTCGGCCACCTCCTCGGAAATCCGGATGAACTTCTCGCGGAGAGGGAGCGGAATCGCGACGAGCGAGAGGAGCGCGCTGCGGAAGGCGGAAGCTTGCATGGGTATCTGGGTAGTATAGCATTTTTTTGGCTTGTGTTCAATGAAATGATCTCTTGAGAATTGCGAATTGCGAAGGGCAAATTGCGAAAGGCGAATGGCGTCACAAACTCGCAAATCGCAATTCGCCACTCGCCATTGCATCCGCTAGCCTATCCGCCGATGGCTTCCCTCGTCCTCGCTGACGGCACGGTCTTCACAGGCACTTCCTTCGGTGCAGATGTTTCGAATGATGGTGAAGTCGTCTTCAACACCGGCATGGCCGGGTACCCCGAGAGCCTCACCGACCCCAGCTACCGCGGGCAGATCCTCGTCTTCACGTACCCGCTCATCGGCAACTACGGCGTGCCGAGCGAGGAGCTCAATGCATGGGGATTCTCCAAGAACTTCGAGAGCGAAGGGATTCACGCGCGAGGCGTCATCGTCGCGGAGGTCAGCGAGGATTACAGCCACCACACAGCGGTGAAGCCACTCGGCGATTGGCTCAAGGATCATGGCATCCCCGCGATCACCGGAATCGACACGAGAGCGCTCACCAAGAAGTTGCGGGAACATGGGGTGATGCTGGGGAAGATTGCGTCTGAGGAATTGCGAGTTGCAAGTGGCGAATTGCGAATTGAAGATCCCAATGTGCTCAATCTCGTGGCGGAAGTCAGCTGCAACGAAGTCATTACCTATGAGCCCGAACTCGCAACTCGCAACTCGCAACTCGCAACTGTCATCGCGTACGACTGCGGCATGAAGCGCAACATCCTCCGGAGTTTCCTCAAGAGGGGAGTCCGTGTGATCCGCGTGCCCTGGGATTTCGATCTCTCACGGTTCGATGGCGAGTACGACGGCGTCTTCTTCAGCAACGGTCCGGGCGATCCCAAGACCTGCGTTCCCACAATCAAGAGCATGGCGTGGGCGATCGAGCGGGGGATCCCGACCTTCGGCATTTGTTTGGGCAATCAACTCATGGCGCTCGCGATCGGCGGCGATACGTTCAAATTGAAGTACGGGCACCGCGGGGTGAATCAGCCGTGTGTGGAAATTGAAAATGGAAAATTGAAAATTGACAATGCCAACAATGCAGAGATCCGAAGGTTGCAACGGTGCATCATCACGAGTCAGAATCACGGCTTCGCCGTTTCCGAAAAGCTCCCCAAGGATTGGAGCGTGTGGTTCCGCAATGCCAATGACGGAACGGTCGAGGGGATCCGTCACGCAAGCGGCCGATTCTTCTCGGTCCAATTCCACCCGGAAGCGACGCCCGGGCCGGAGGATGCGAATGATCTCTTTGATGATTTTGTGAAGTTGATGAGCACCCGAACGGATCGATGACTCGTTTTTTGTTTCTTGTTTTTCGATGTAGTTATGGGCACGTTCAAACGTTTTGAAGAAATTGAAGTATGGCAGGAGAGCCGGAAGCTCGTACGCGCCGTGCGGGAGATCTGTAAAAAACCGGAGGCGAGAAAAGATTTTTCTTTCATCGATCAAATCACACGCTCAGCCCGTTCCGTGGGTGCGAACATTGCCGAGGGCAATGATGCTCTTACCACACCAGAATTCATTTCTTTTCTCAGCATTGCGAAACGATCAGCAGCCGAGGTGCGCTCACATCTCTATGATGCTCTGGATGAGAAATATATTTCCCAACAAGAATTCGATGTACTTGCTGAACTCACATTGAAAATTTGCGGCATGATCGCGAAGTTGATTCATTATCTACAATCGATCAGTCAAGTACGGAGACGCACGTTGAAGGAGCCGCTTCCACCATCGAAAAACGATAAACCATAAACGAAAAACGACCAATCAATCCTATGCCTCTCCCCGTTCACACCATCCGCTGCCTCTCTCTGCGCGTCATCGCGCCGGACGTGTATGAGGTCGTCTTCACCAAGCCCGAAGGCTTCAGCTTCCGCGCCGGACAGTTCGTCCTCTTCGATGTTCCGCTCATCGAGAACAGAGACGACATCCAGACGCGAGCCTTCTCCATC
>JACQCJ010000096.1 GCA_016201685.1 Candidatus Peregrinibacteria bacterium
CGCCTCACTCAGAATCGTCGCGAACGATTCCGTTGCGAAGTTCTGGAACTCGTCGACGTAGAGGTAGAAGTCTCGACGGTCGTTCTCGGGGACATCGGCGCGGCTCATGGCATCGAGCTGGAACTTGGTGACGAACATGGAGCCGAGGAACGCCGAATTGTCTTCGCCGAGTTTCCCCTTGCTTAAATTCATCAGGATGATCTTCCCCGTATCCATCGCGTGGCGGATGTCGAGCTTGGAGACCACTTGCCCGACGATGTTGCGGATGAGCGGTGCGGAGAGGAGCTGCCCGATCTTGTTCTGGATGGCCGCGAGCGCTTCTGTCTGGTACTTCTCCGACCACGTGGTGAACTCGTCCTGCCAGAAGCTCGTCACCATGTGATTCTCGACGCGCTCGAGGATCTTCGCGCGGAATTGCGCATCGGAGAACATCCGCATGATACCGAGCATGGATTGATTTTCGGCTTCGGTGAGAGCCAGGAGCGTATTGCGGAGGATGTACTCCATACGCCCGGAGAACGCTTCTGGCCACAGCTTCTTGAAGACGCTCATGAGACCCGACACGACGAGAACCCGCTGCTCGGCGTCCTCACATTGGAGCATATTGAAGGAGACGGGGAATTCCTTGTCCGCAGGATCGAAGAGGATGACATCATTCGTGCGGCTGGCGGGAATGAAGCGCAATACAGCTTCGATTAAGTCTCCATGCGGATCGACGACCGCGACTCCCTTCCCCGCATGGATGTCGCTGAAGATCATGTTCTCGAGCAGCGTCGATTTTCCCATGCCCGTCTTCCCGATGATGTAGATGTGCCGCCTTCGATCATCCGGACGAATCCCAAATGTCTCGTGATGTCCGCGAAACACGGCCTGTCCGAGAATGGTGAGGTCTGGATCATTCTCCCCTCCTCCCCCGGAGGAGGGGTCGGGGGTGGAGGAAATTGGCAAATCCACCGGCGGCTCCAGCTGCTTGCTCAGCACCCAATCGATGTTGGGCGTTTTGACGAGAATATTGGGCACGTGCCAGATGGTCGCAAGTTCTTCGGCGGAAAGAACATACGGCGATTCGACGAAACCCGAGGGAATCTGCGCGTGGCTCCGGATCGCCTTGCGGTGGAAGCCGTTGCACTGCGGGAGCGTGAACTGCCGGAAGCTGCTGGCAATCTCTTCGACTTTCGCGCGGGCGTGGTGGTCGGCCGATGCCGGAGCGATCACGCTCACGCGGATATTGCAGAGGAAGAGGAGATGATTCACTTTGTCGACGGCGGCGGTGACGGGATCCTCGCGGTCATGGCTGCGCATTGCCCCTCGCTCCATCTCCTCATCAGGCGTCGTATCGGTGACTTCCGTGCCCGTGAGAAGAGAGGTCTGCACCTTGGGAGCACGCAGGAACCAGGTACGGAAACCTCCCATGGCAATATCCGCCGGAAGGAAGACGAACTTCTTCCACCCTCTCGCCAAGTGGATTTTCGCGAAGAAGCGCGCGTAGTCCTGGGAATGTTTTGCCAAGCCCCGAGTCAGCAGAGGAAGAAACTTGAGCGCCCTGCGGCGGTAGCGGTGGCCGATGGGGCGCAGGATGATCTGCACGTGGCCGCGCATGCCGTGCACGGGCGAGCGAACGAGGGTGGAGGTGATGCCCGCGATCGTGTCGATCGCCTGGCGCGTGATCATGTCCGTGAATTGCTGGTAGCGCTTGATGGGGAACACTTCCGCATCGGTGAGGACGAGATCGCACGACCAGACTTTTTCCCCGCGTTTGGCAACGAAGAGATCCTCTCGTTCCACTTCGATTTCGGCATCCGGATACTGCGCGTAGAGCTGGCTCTCCACGAGCGGCGCCGCCGTGGCGTCGGCCCGGGCGAAGAGCCCGATCTTCCCTTCGCTGCTGCCGATCTCCAAGCTCATCTGCCCGTGTTTTTTCTTGAGCGAATGGATCGCCGCGATCACCGCCTCCATCATGATCGGCCCGCGCGCGGCGCTCACTTCGTCCGGGTCCGGGAGGGAAGGGCGGATGCGGAGGAGGACTGCGTTTGAGGATGTGGGCATGGAGATGAGTATATTGTATGTCGTATATCGTATGTTGAGAATAATGAGGGAATACTACATACCACATACGATATACAAGATACGAACGTCAATTCGCTTGGAGCAATTCCCTCACCAACTCCAGTGCCACCGTGTTGTAGCCGTAATCCATCCGCATGGGGCCGAGGATGCCGATCACGCCCCCGTTCCCGCGCACGCGGTACTCCTGCACGATAAGACTGCAGCTCTGGATCTGCGGGAGCACGTGCTCATCGCCGATGTAGTAGCGCACCTGTTCGTCGACCTCGATGTGTTCCAGGAGATTGGAGAGCCGCTCCTCCAGCACTTCGACCACCGTCGTAGCGAGGCGAGGATTCAGCGCGAACTCCGGCTGACGGAGCGCATTGGCAAGACCCAAATAGTAGACGCGCGGCTTGTGCGGAACCGTTGCGAAGGCGACGTTCGGAATCATCTGCGAGAGGAGCGCGACGGCTTCGTACGCCCGCTCCTGATCCTTCCGTTGGAAATACTGTTCCTTGAGGGTCGCGAACTTCTGTCGAACTCGCCGCTCGTGCACCGAAGGCTCCATGAATTCTTTCACATACACGCGATACCCCTTGGCCGTGGGGACTCTTCCTGCGGAGATGTGCGGCTGTTCGAGATAGCCTTCATCGCCCAGCACCCGCATCTCATTGCGGATCGTGGCGCCCGATAGGCAGAAGAGCTCGCCGCCTGCCTCGAGAAGATGCTTGGAACCGATGGGCGTGGCCGTCTCGATGAACTGGTCGATGATCGCCGCGAGGAGCTTCGCTTGTCGGGAATTCATCGAGGGGAGTATAGCAGTCTTAAGGGAAGAGTGACAGCTACTTCCGCATTCTTTCGGCGAGCCACAGCTCAAGACTGAAGCGTCCGACCGTCAGGATTTCCCCGATAGTCGAAACGGCGCTCAGCGGCGCATAGATGAGCCGTTCATTCCGTCGCTCACGATTGGAAAATTCTGCCGAAGGCGTTGCCGCCCTCACAACATCTGCTGCAAATTGTTCCTCAGGCTCCAAATCATCCGATTGAGACATTTGCGCAACGATATCTTCCGGTGTCATCACCCGCGGTTGCTCCATATCAGGAAATTTTGAGCGGGCAACTTCTCTTCCGAATACCTTGGCGACACGCGGCGCATGATACTCATGGGTCACTGCTGTCATGGTATCGCTCGGCCCCGATACTCTCCTGAGAAGCAAGCGCACTTCCTCCAGCGTACATGTACTGACATCCTGCACTTGAGGATCGGAAAGACCTGCAAGTAGCTCTCGAGGAACAACCTTGGTCCAGATCTCGTGCATGATTTGAGCTCCATTCATAGGCTGACCACCCACCGCTTGCATGCATCCATCTCCGCCAATCAAGACTGGATTCCCCGCACGCTGTCGCCGTTCGCGGGAAGCGAGAAGCGCAAGTGCCATCGCACGTGCGACGTTTTGCACGAGTTGTGGCAAATCAACATTGAAATCTCGTACAGCTTGCACATAATTTTCACGAGTGAGCGGCGTGCCCGTGACAGGATGCACCATGGTGAGAAGCAATCGATCCTCCGGTTCATCGGAGCGGACGAATCCTTTGTAATGAGCAACGTAGAAATCGCTGGACGCCCTATCTGAAGATCCGATCGACATAGGAGACCTATTTTCCCACACAGGATGAGGACGTCAAACATTCTTCAATATGACGAGAGAGTCACTCTCACCCCTTCTTCCCCGCCGCCATGCGCTTGCGGAAGCGGTCCACGCGGCCGCCCTTGAGATCTTTCTGCGCCTTGCCCGTGTAGATCGGATGGCACGCACGGCACACTTCGACCGTCTGCTTTTTGACCGTGCTCGGGATGAGGTACACGGCATTGCACGAGACGCACGTGGTCTTCGCGTCGCCGTACATTGTTGGGTGAATGGCGGGTTTCATGACGTGCGGAGTCTACAGAAATGCACAGAGAGTACAAGGGTGTGTTGTGGGTTGTTTGTTGTTTTCCTCTCCCCCCGGCCCTGCCTGCCAGCAGGCAGGGCCCTCTCCGATGGAGAGGGGGAGAAATGTTCCATTGTGCGAATTCTCCCCTCCTCCCTCGGAGGAGGGGCAGGGGGTGGAGGAAACAGAAACAGCAAACAAACCATTTCCCTACTTCCCCAACGTCTTCGCCACCCGCTTCGCCCGCCGCTCCGCCTTCTTCGCCGCCTCTTCCACCGCTTCGACCTCCTCCTCGATCGCCTCCACTTCTTCGGCGCGCTCTTCTTCAGCGGCTTGGAGGAGCGCCGCCTCGCTCTCCTTGTCCTCCATGACAATGCTCATCGTCGCAACGGCATCCTTGGTATTGAGCCGCATGACGATCACGCCTTGGGTGGCGCGCCCGCGGCTGGGGATGTCGCTGAGCTTCATGCGGATCATCTGGCCCTGCTTGCTGATGCACAGGAGATCGCCGTCCTCGCCTTCCATTAACACCGCTCCGCCCACGATGTCGCCGGTCTTCGCCGTCAATTGGGCGGCTTTCACACCCGATCCGCCGCGACCCTGAAAGCGGTACTCGGTGACGGGCGTCATCTTCCCCAAGCCATTCTCCATGACGACGAGAAGGCGGCTATGGGTGGGATCCGTGATGAGTGCTGCCTCCACTACTTCGTCGCCATCGTTGAGCCGAATGCCGATGACCCCGCCGGCACTGCGCCCCATCGAGCGGACGTCCGGTTCCGGAAAGCGGATCGCCTTGCCCTTGCGGCTGAGGACGAAGATTTCATCCTTGCCGGACGTGGCGAGCACCCACTTGAGCTCCTCGCCCTCCGGCAGCTTCTGCGCGATGAGACCGGAGCGGCGAATGTTTGCGAATTCCGTGAGTTCCGTGCGCTTCACCGTGCCCTGATTCGTGGTCATGAAGAGGTGCGTCTTGCCTTCGAGGTTCGCCTTGAGAATGGCCGTGATGCGCTCGCAGGGCTGCAGCTGGAGGAGATTCACGATCGCCTGGCCCTTGGCGGCGCGCCCAGCCTGGGGAATCTCGTACGCGGGGAGCTTGAAGACGCGGCCGTTGTTGGTGAAGAAGAGCATGTCATCGTGATTCATCACATGAACGAGGGACATCACCTCATCATCGTCTTTGGTCGTCATGCCTTTGACCCCCTTGCCGCCGCGGTGCTGCATGCGGAATTGGATGGGGCTCAGGCGTTTGACGTAGCCGCCGCGCGTGAGCGTCACGATCATCGGCGC
>JACQCJ010000012.1 GCA_016201685.1 Candidatus Peregrinibacteria bacterium
GATGTAGTCGGCAGTATCGACTGCCTGTTGGAGTTTCTCCGCTCCGGGGAAATTGTTCTTGAAGATGGACGTGGCCATGGGGAAGAAAGGAAGAGGGTAGAAGTCCTCATCCTAGACCCACGATCATGGACACTTTTTATGGCAGACGCAGAGAACGCAACCGCATCGAACCAGCCGCTCCTGAACGACCAGCAAGTAGCTGCCATCGAATTGCTCATAGCACAATCGCCCGATGCAACGGAAAAAACAAAGCAAGCTCTGATCTGGCTGATTCGGCAAACAAATAATCTCGCAAGAAGTGTTGCGGCATCATTCAGACCTGAGCAAAACGGCACCGAGATTGGCTGTGGCGCTCATCAAATGGTGAGTGACGGCTGCACTACTCATTTATCGCAACGACTGGGATTAACGGGAACGCCAATGCATGTTTCACATCATGCGGGCAGATACATGGAAGGCATATTTCAATCGCAGACCTATGACGGCTCCTACACTGTTTGGGTTTCGCGAGAGGGGAAATTCTATGATCGTAACGCCGAAGTTCTTCTACCGGACATGGAGGCTATTGAAAAGATATGTTTGGACACGAGAGAAATTACTGATCGTCTTTGGAAAGAGCGAAAGGGGCCCACGCAATAGAACGACTGACGTACGATAGAATCGCACATTGCCGTGAAGATCATGTCGTCTCAATACTCAAACAATTCCTCCTCCGCGAAGAATCGATGCACTTCCTTCTGGGCGGTTTCCGGACTGTCGGATGCGTGGGCGACGTTGACCATTTGATCCACGCCGAATTCCGCGCGAATCGTCCCGGCGGCGGCCTTGCGGCTGTCGGTGACGCCGAGCATCTCGCGCACGCGGTTGACGGCGTCGTCCCCCTCGAGCACGAGCGCGATCACGGGGAGCGACGCCATGAACGCTTCGACTTCCGGGTAGAACGGCTTCTCCGCGATGTGGGCATAGTGGTCCCTGAGGACATCCGGGTGGAGCCGCAGCATCTTGCAGCCGCGGATCGTGAGGCCTGCTTCCTCCAAGCGTGCGATCACCTTGCCGCAGATGCGCTTCTGCAGAGCATCGGGCTTGAGGAGAATGAGAGTGCGTTGCATGCGAGAGACATTGTGGCGTATGGGAAGAGATTTGAACAGAGGGGATCGGAGAAAAGTGCCAAGATCCAAGCGACCAACTGCCAAACAATTCTTCAAGAAATCAGGTTTGAATATTCAAACGTCTCTTGATGACTGACAAATTGTTTGGTTACTGGCGCCTTGGCGTTTGGAATTTTTCCGCGACCATCCGGGGCTCATCCTTCCTTGCTTTCTCGCTTCTTCATTCCAAAACAGTGTCGGTGATCGAAGAACTCCCGCCAGCCGAGCAGCGCAACGCCCGTCGCGAGCGGCAGGACGTTGTAGATGATGCGGTAGAGCACGAGTGATCCCAGAACTGCGGAAGGCGCGTAGGACGCGGGCAAGAGACTCACGAGCACGGTCTCGAAGACGCCGATGCCGCCGGGCACTTGGCTCGCGAGGCCCGCAAAATGTGCAAGGAGGAAGATGCTCACGAAGGAGAAGTACGGGAGCGAGCCGGAAGCGGGAAGGACGGCGAAGAGGATCCCCGCGCAGAGAAGCAGTTCCATCGAAGCGAAGAAGATCTGCCCGATGGCGATGAGGAGAGAAGGAATTTCAATGTTCAATCGTCGGAGTGTGAGCGGTTTTCGGGGAGCAGCGCTCAGAAGCAGATATGCAGTTACGATCGCCAGGAAGCAGAGCCCCACGGGCTGCGCGGCGAAGAAAGGCAGAGAAGATGAGGCAATGAGCTGGGGCGGATACAGGACGAAGAGGGCGCCCGCGAGTGACAGGAACCCCACCCAGAACGTGAGCACGCAGAAGCCCACGAGGTGCATGATCTTCCCAACCTCCAAACCTTTGTTGCAGTAAAAACGATAGCGCACCGATCCCCCCGTGACGGGCGAGAAGCCGATGTTGTTGCTGAGCGCGTACCCCACGAACGAAGCGAAGGCGATATTGTGGTACGAGAGACGGCAGCCGAGGTACGAGAGCGCCAGCGCGTCGTAGCCCGTGAGCGCCAGGTAGCAGCCGAAGCTCAGGAGCATGGCCAGGAGGAGATGGCTGCCCGGCACCGAGCGCATCATCCTCACAATCGTGCTGAGGTGCTGCCCTCGCAGTTCGTGGCGCAAGACGAGGATCGCAATCACGAAGAGAACAAGCCCGACGAGGGAAGGCAAACGTCGGAGTAAAGCGCGCCTGGTTGAGGTCGTTTTCTCCGGCATCATGCAGTCGATGTTCTTCTCATGCGAGCGCAGAGAACTCTCTCGATCCGGAACCACCGCTGCATTGAGGGCACGGCCAGATGGCGTTGCATTGGGAGTCATGCGCGCAAGGATCGCAGTCTAGAAGTCTCCACTGTGAAAGGCAACGCGTACGCGCAGACCTTTGGTAGGAAATTCTCGCAGCCGGGCGCCCAAGGTCGCTCTGGTCTGCGAAGAGTTGCCACTCATTCCATGTCCATGACTGGGAGGAGGGAGAGCTGAGGCGAGACGCAGGGGACGAGATCGGGATCGCGTTGGCGTTGATCTGCACGAAGGCTGTCTCCGATGTGATCGACCAGAAGATACGGTGACACGATGCGTGTGTCCCCATCGATATTCCTGAGCAAGATCTCCCGCAGGTCCGCTCCCGGAGGACGCACCCCCTTGTCGTACTCCCGAAGAAGGAAATCCCAGAGGAGGATTTGAAGATGGAGGAATCGCTTGAGACGCTCGAAGGATCGCAGCTGCATCTGCTCGGTCTTGAGCGATTGCTTGCCGAAGCGGATGCAGTCTTCCACCTCCCAACGGTCGAGGTAGTCACTGTAGAGCTTCACCGCCTCCCGCAGATTGTGGACTCTCCCGTTGAGAAGCAGGAGAAGAGGCTTCTGGCGCTTCTCTCGTTTCACCGCCACGAGTGCGTACATCCGCACTTCGGGAGGAATCTCTTCGCCCCGGCCATCGTGGGTGAGTGTGATGCCGATGTCCGTTCTGGCGTAGATGCAGTCTCCGTCTCAGAGAATGCTCCTCTCCCCGAAACGTCACCGTCCGCTTCTCCTTGAGTCGGATCATCCAGGTCGTTTTCTCTCCATCCAGGAAGTGGAAGGTCTTCTCGTCGTCGAAGCCACGGTCGCAGACATGGAGCAGATCTCGTCCGATGTCTTCTGTGTTGATGCGTTGGCATTGGTCTTTCCAGCTGTCGTTCTGAGAGGTGAAGTCCTCCGCGTCTCCCATTCGATCGATCGCAGCGCTGCGCATACGCTCACCGTGACGGTCACCGACAGTTACTTCAATCAAATGACAGCAACCGCGAGTTTCCGCTTCGGCGAGAACACGGGCATCCCTCAAGTGCAGATCACCGCTCCCACGAAAGGATCGGTTCTGGGCAAGACCGGGTCCGGCCTCACAATCACGGCCGATGCGAGTGACGAGAGCGGCATCAAGTACGTCGAGTTCTACCTGGACGATCTCCTCCTCGCGCGCACTCCGCGCGAGCCCTACACCGTCACCTACCCGCTCGATACCGTGACGCCGGGAGCCCATCGAATTCGTGCAGTTGCCACCGATCCTTCGGGGAAGGCGGGGGAAGATGAGGAGATGATTACGATCAATCTGTGAGGCGTTCTGTGTGGGTGCAGAACCGGAAAAAGAGCTTACAAATGAGAAAAAGTATGGGTTAAGAAAAATAAAGAATTTGGGGAGCCCTGCGGTCACAGGTCATGTATCCTTCTTTCTATGGAGAAAGAAACCACCAGTGTCACCACCGAAGAATCATTTAAAAATTCCTGTTTTCAAATTGGCTATGCCCTGTCGATGCACAGGCAAGGAATCTACATCCTTCTTTATTGTGAGTGGTTTTGCCAGTTTTATGTCACGAATCGTGGGTCTTCCTGCCGAAGATGTTTTCATTCTTGGTACCGTAACGGGTGCTATCAGCATGCTCGGGCGGCATAAGATGTTCTCGGTTATCATAAACGATGAAGGGGTCACAGCCCACAGAGAAATTATTCGAGAGTATTACAGAGATCACCCAACCCAAGAAACAGAGAATACATTGAAGCGCTACGGAATCTCCATGGAAAAATTGCAATTGTGACCATGAACACAATCATCCAGGCATCTCCCCATTTGTATGCACCTCGCTCACGTCGTCATCTTCTTCAATCGCTTCGACAAAATTCAGGAGCTTCTGAGCAGCAGCTTCATCTTTCAATTCGACTTTCTGCTTTGCGACGTACTGCAATCCCGCGCTTACGATCTTGCAGTCGTTTGATTGCAGGAAATCGCGGATCTTCGTCCAATCAGAAACGCCCGTTGTCACCGTGATCACGTCATCAGAAACATCGAAATCCTCCGCGCCGAAATCGATCAATGCCAATTCCAAATCGTCCAATGTCATTTTCAATTGTCCATTGTCCATTGTCCATTTCGCCACGACCACGCCCCGCCGTTCGAACATCCACAGGCAGGCAACCCCGCCCGGTCCATAGGCCGCGTAGATGACCTCATTCATCTGCTCATCCTTCAATTCGCCCGTCCCTTTCTTCACCGCCCGCTCGATGTTCGCATTTGGCACACTCTCTGCTTTCGCCGCATCGATCAATGCGCGCAGACGCACGTTCATGGCAATGTCGCCGCCGCCCTCGCGCGCGGCAATCTCAATGAGACGCGCGTACTTGGTGAAGATCTTCCCGCGCCGGGCGTCCTGCGCCCCCTTGCGCACGCGGATGTTGGCCCATTTGGAGTGTCCGGACGTTCTTGCCTTGAGTTACTTCCAAAATTGTCAATTTTCAATTATCAATTACTTTCGGTACGCCATCATCGCCATAAATCTTGCCCTCTCGATCGCCGTGCGCAGCATCTTCTGGTGGCGCAGGCATACGCCGGTGTAGTAGCGCTTGCGGATGTTGCCGAAGTAATCCGCATACGGCTTGAGCGCCGGATAGTCTTTGTAGTCGATATATTTTGCTTGCTTCTCGCAGAAGGGGCACTGCTTGCTGCGCGGATCGCTGCGGCGCTGCTTCTGAGCCGATGGAGAAAATGGTGCGGGCATCGATGGGAAATTTAGAGGTCAAAATTCTCGTCGGAAATGAGCTTCTCCAACTTCTCCGTGAGCACGTCATCTTGAATGCCGACCTTGGGTGCCTCCGTCTTCGTGCGATCCGCCGTCACCTTCGCCTGCCGCTGAGCTTTCTTTGCCACCTGCTCTTGCAGTTTCTGTTCCTTTTCCCGCGCACGCACCTGCGCAACACTCTCCCGCGTCTTCATCCATTCCTCATAGAGCTCATTGTACTTGAGAATCTGATAGTGCTTCGGAGGTTTGACGAACATGTGCCGCAGGACGCTCTTGTGAATTCGCAAACTCTGATCGATCTCCCGGATCTTGCCCGGATCCATATCGTAGTAAAAGATGATGAATTTTCCCTCTATCGTCCCCTTGATGGGATAGGCGAGTCCGCGCTGTCCCCACACGTCCTTGGCCACCTGCTTGGCTCCCGCTTCGGCAAAGAGTTCATCGATCTCCTTGAGGAGCGTCTGTTCGTCCTTCTGCGGAAGCGATGCGGGATAGAGGAGGCACAGCTCGTAGATGCGCGTATCCTCGCTGGTGGGCGTGAGAGTAGGCATGGGACTTGTGGATAGTATCCACCCTGAGCGAGTTGAATGGGTGGGTAGAACTCCGCACCACTAATGTGTGCGGAGAAGTCGATGAGGCGAGACTGTAATCTGCGCTAAGAAATCAGTCAAGGATTTTTGTCTCGCCCGTAAACCTCGTGAACGTGTTGCACTGCCTCCTTGAGGCCATCAGCATGGCGAGAAAAGAATGCAGGGTCTTGCGCCACATCGCGGCGGATGCGGTCAGCCACGTTCAGCAACAGCGTGCAATCTTGCGCTGCAAGATCTGGAAGAGGCTTTTCGCGCAGCAGCGCGAATGTCACATCTCTCGCGTCGCATCGGAGTCCATCGACATCGCCTCGGCGCAGCGTCACGTACTTCAGCCGGTCCATCGTTCGAGCGAGAGCCGATCGATATCCTTCGAGAGAGCATGGCATACACAGGAGTGTAGCACTTCCTGCGGCGCCTCATTGCTGACAGATGGGAATTTTCCTATGATCATCTGCTTCCATGCCAAAATCCCTCCTCCCCGCCGAGCGCATCGAACGCTCCATCCTGCTCATCCGAGGGCAAAAGGTCATCATTGATGCTGATCTTGCGGCACTGTACGGCGTCTCCACGAAGCGTTTCAATGAGCAAGTGAAGCGGAACAAAAGCCGATTCCCCGCAGACTTCGTCTTTCGTCTCTCGCCGCGAGAGAAAGCGAATGTGGTCGCAAATTGCGACCACCTGCAGAAACTGAAATTTTCTCCGGGGTTGCCGTATGCTTTCACGGAACATGGAGCATTGATGGCAGCGGGAGTATTGAATACGCCTGCGGCTATTGGCGTGAGCATCGCAGTCGTTCGTACCTTCGTCCGTCTGCGGAAACTCCTCGCATCCCATGCCGATCTGGCGCAGAAGCTTGATGAGCTGGAGGCGAAGTACGATGAGCCATTCAAGATCGTCTTCGATGCAATTCGCCAACTCATGATTCCTCCGGTGCCATCGAGAAGAAAGAAAATCGGGTTTCGCTTGGAATAGAATCCCGCGAATTCCCTTCCACAATGTGTCGTGTATCGACTATATTCCCACCCCATGACTACTCCTGAAAATACTGGCGAGCATCTCGAGAAGCAAACGTGGAAAGGACGCTTATTGCCTCTCATTCCCATCACACTTTTCATTTATGCGCTTCTGAATGATCCGGAGAATTTCTGGAAGTTGCAGGAGGAGTATCGATTGCCATCCAAAGCACAAGAGGCATCAACGCAAGGAAAATCGAAAACGCGCGATGCACAACAGAATAATGCAAACGATAAGCATTCGGATGTCTTGAACACTCTTATAAATGATATTTATCAAGCAATGCCGGATCAGCGTGAAAAAATCGAAAGTCTGAGGAGACGTCTCGATGATTTTGAAAGGATACATGGCAATAATCGTGCCGATCAAATTCAGATAAAAATTATGAGAGAAATCCTGCAGGATATAGAAAGGCGATCAGAAAAGAGCCGCCGCGATTCGGAAGAAAATATCAAGCCGCACGAGACCGACATTGTCATCCCGAGCGGAGTCGAGGGATCTTTCACCCATGCGATATTCTCAGGGTGAATGAGCCGCGCTCATTCACAGCATCGTGTAGTAGAGAAGCTTGTGTCCGTCTGCGGACGGGACAATTGACAGTTAACTCTTAACCGTTAACAGTTGATTCTTCCTCCGTACGCACGGACCTCCAATTCCTTATGGAATTACAATCGTCGTTCGAACGATTCAAAACAAGTCGATCAGTCACGTCGCCTTCGGGCGATGTGCAGAATCACCAGTGATCTTTGATCATTGGGTCCAATTCTTTAAGAAGAGTTTGATCCTAGCTCAGAGTGAACGCTGGCGGTGCGCCTAACACATGCAAGTCGAGCGCCGCGTTGCACACGGCGAACAATTAACTGTTAACAATTAACAATTAACTACGACGCTTCACAGCTTCCAAAGTTAACTGTTCAAAGTTAATTGTTACTAGTTCTCCGCGCGCAGCGCGGAGCGGCAGACGGCTGCGTAACACGTTGGTACCTGCCCCGAACTCAGGGATATCCCTCCGAAAGGAGGAGTAATACCGGATGGCCCAGCCCCAGTTTTTGTTCCTGCACAAAGTATTTCCAGATTCTCTGGAAGACATTTCAGCGGGCACGAAAACTGGGGCTGGGAAAGATTTATCGGTCCGGGAGGGGCCTGCGGCCTATCAGCTCGTTGGTAAGGTAACGGCTTACCAAGGCTATGACGGGTAGCTGATCTGAGAGGATGATCAGCCAGAATGGAACTGAGAAACGGTCCATACTCCTACGGGAGGCAGCAGTGAGGAATCTTCCGCAATGGGCGAAAGCCTGACGGAGCGACACCGCGTGAAGGATGAAGCCCTTTTCGGGCGTAAACTTCTGTTCTGAGGGACGAAATTTTTGACGGTACCTCAGGAGAAAGCATCGGCTAACCCTGTGCCAGCAGCCGCGGTAAGACAGGGGATGCAAGCGTTACTCGGAATTACTGGGCGTAAAGCGTCTGCAGGCGCCCCGCTAAGTCTGGTGTCAAATGGCGATGCCTAACATCGTCAACGTGCCGGAAACTCGCGGGGTTGAGTCACTCAGAGGCATCTGGAATGTCGTGTGTAGGGGTCAAATCCGTAGATCCACGATGGAACGCCAAAAGCGAAGGCAGGATGCTGGGAGTGCACTGACGCTCAGAGACGAAAGCGTGGGGAGCAAAGGGGATTAGATACCCCCGTAGTCCACGCCCTAAACGATGTGGGCTCGGTGTAGGAATTTTCAATTGATTCCTGTGCCTCAGCTAACGCGGTAAGCCCACCGCCTGGGAAGTACGGCCGCAAGGCTAAAACTCAAAGGAATAGACGGGGACCCACACAAGCGGTGGAACATGGGGTTCAATTCGATGGTAAACGAAGCACCTCACCCAGGCTTGACATCTCGGGAACCCCGCAGAAATGCGGGGGTGCCGCAAGGAACCCGAAGACAGGCGTTG
>JACQCJ010000104.1 GCA_016201685.1 Candidatus Peregrinibacteria bacterium
CGAGTACGGTCATGGTAAACTGTGTCATGGGAAATGGGGGGAGGGGTAATCGGTATCGACACCATTACCTTGCACCCCGTTTTCTTTTTGTTGTAGCCAAAAGGATCAATCAGTAGGATTTCTTAACGGGACAGCAGTGTTCGAATGTTGATCATTCTTTGTATCTTGTTTCTTGTATCTTGAGTTTTGTCATGGCCCGGAACTTCGCGCTGCGGGAACGCGGGTTGCGTGCGATTTCCTCCGGGCAGGGAACAACAGCCTTCTTCGTCAGGAGTTTGAATGATGCGGGCACCGCGATGCCACCGGTCCGCTCGTCTTTCGTCCCTGTCGAGAGTGCGCGGAATGCTTGCTTCACCATCCGATCCTCGAGCGAGTGGTAGCTGATGATCCCCATTCTGCCGCCCGTTTTGAGGAGTGAAGGTCCGTGCTCGAGGAGAGAGCCGAGAGCCCCAAGTTCGTCATTCACGGCGATCCGCAGCGCCTGGAAGACTTGCGGCAGTAGTTGAGGCGCTCGGTAGCCGAAGGTTTTTTCGATCAACGATCGCAACGCCGCGGTGGTGGAGAAACCACGCTTCTCTCCTTGAAGAGCACGAACGATCACCGATGCCAGTCGACGATGCTCCCGCAGTTCGCCGTACGCGTGGAAGATGTGCGAGAGCGATTTCTCGGAACATGAAGCGATCCATTCCGCCGCCGTCTTGCCTCTCGTCCGGTCGAAGCGCAGATCGAGCGGACCGTCCTCGCGGAACGTGAATCCTCGAGCGGCATCATCGAGGTGCGGTGAACTGAGTCCCAGATCGGCGAAGAGAATATCGACCGTCGGAAGATCGAGTGATTGCAGATCGCGGAAATTCCCATGGATGATTGTCGTTTGATCCTTCCATGGCTCCAGTCTTTCTTCGGCGAGGCGAATATTCTCGGGGTCCGCATCGATGCCGATCAATTTTCCCGTCGGTCCGATCCTCTCCAGAAATCCGATCGCATGTCCTCCCAGTCCGAGTGTCACATCGATGATAGTTTCTTCCGATTGCGGATTGAGAATGGAGTACACGGTCGAATGTTCATCTCCTGATTCGAGCGTGAATGTGTCGCGAAGGACGGGAATGTGCTGAAGATTTTTATCGGGAGGCCGCATTTGTGAAGTGTAGCAGTCGACGCTTTTCCTCCTCGTCGCCAGGGAGGTTTTCCTTGCCTGAAAAAATGTATACAAAAAATGATCAGTAATGAATTCAAGACAAGATAATATCTTTAATATTGGCTTACATAAGACATTTGTGAGCATTGACAGAGTCAGAGAAATCAGTAGATTGATTCGCTCTGCGGACGATTCTGATCCTGCTCGGGCTCATCGCGTGCGCATCGGTCGCGCATGCGCAGACAGTCGTTTCCGCGGATCGTTGGGTGCCTCTTTCGAGGGATGAAATCGTCGTGAACCGTGAGGACAATCGCGTCTCATTCGTCCATCGCAACGGGTTTGTCCTGGAAGTTCCTGGCGCGACTGGTCAACGGGGTGCAGTCTTCTACCTCGGGCACCGCTATCAGGCGCTCACGCCCTTGGGAGAGTGGGACGCGAAATCCTACGAGATAAAAAGCGATCATGTCACCTTCGGGGAAGCAGGGGAATTCTGGCGCCTCTTCCGCAACGGGAAGCCCACGCCCTATGGGATTCACGATGTCGAGGCGAGTGGACGCTGGATGCAATTACCTGACGACGAACGCTTCAAAACATATGGTTGCATCGCGATGGGGACGGATTCGATCGCTCTCTTCCGAGACACCTTCGAACAGGACAATCACGATGTGAAGGTCTGGGTCGTCGCGAATGACGAACAGGCGCAGGCGAAGATCGCGGAGATCATCGCGGGTTAAATCCTCTCGGAAGATCCGCTATACTATATTTATGCAGAAAACCTGCACGAAGTGCCGAACTGAGTTCGACGTCACGGAGGATGACCTGGCGTTTTACGATCATGTGAGTCCGATCTTCGCCGGGAAGAAATATTCGATACCGCCCCCCACCCTCTGTCCTCTTTGTCGCCTGCAGCGGCGCTTGGCATTCCGCAATCACACGGCGCTCTTTCAGCGCCCGGCGCTTCCCGACGGTGCGATGATCGTTTCCATGCACCCCAAGAGCGCTCCCTTTCCGGTGATGCGCAATGAAGACTGGTTCAGTGACCGCTGGGATCCCCTTTTGTACGGCCAGAAATTCACGGAGCGGGAACCGTTCATTCATCAATATTCCCGGCTTGATGCGACGGTTCCGAAGTTTGCGGCGGTGAATGACATTCGCACGCAGAATTGCGACTACTGCAATAACGTTTCTGACGTGAAAAATTGCTATCTGACCTTTAGCACCTCAAATGCGGAAGACTGCATGTACGGAGAAAGCGTTTGGGGCTCCAAGGACTGCCTCGAGTGCACCATCACGTTGCAATCGGAGCGGTGTTACGATTGCACCGATTGTTTGCGATGTTACTCGCTCCAGAGCAGTTTCTCCTGTGAACACTGCAGCGAGAGCGCATACTTGGCTTTCTGCCGCTCATGCAAGAACTGCTTTGGGTGCGCCAACCTCCGCAATCGCGAGTTCTGCATCTTCAATGAACAAAAAACCAGAGAGGAGTACGACGATTTTCTCAGTACATTTCAAAGCTCTTCATGGTCGCAGCGCAAGCGATATCACGAGATGTTCGAACAATTCCTCAGGAATCACCCACGACCGCATGCGACCTTTCACCACATGGAGGAGTGCACGGGGAACTTCATCGCGGAGTCGCGGAATGTGCGGGAGAGTTTCTTCATCCAGTACGGTGAAAACCTCAAGCATTGTTTCAATCTCTACGACACGGCGAATGATTGTCGCGACCACTCGTTCTTCGGACGGCATGCCGAACTCATCTATGAATCGTGCGCGTGCGGCATCAACATCTCGCGGTTGTCCTTCTGTTTCTGGTGTCGCAACGGAAGCTCGGATCTCCTCTATTGCTCCTATTGCGATGCATGCAGGAACTGCTTCGGTTGCAACGGTCTCCGGCGGAAGGAATACTGCATCCTCAATACGCAATATACGAAAGAAGAGTACGAAGTGCTCGTGCCGAGGATCATCGAACACATGCGGCGCACCGGGGAATGGGGAGAATTCTTCCCGGAATCTCTCAGTCCTGCGCCCAGGAACCGCTCCCTCGCGCAGCGCTACTTTCCGCTCACGAAGGATGAAGTGCTGCGGCACGGACTCACGTGGTTCGAGGAGGATCCGCGGGAGTTCCCGGGCTCGATCGATGCAATCTCTCTTCCTGACGGTCTCCCGGAGAGCAACGCCCCGCTCGTCGTCCGCAGCGGACTCTCCGGGCAGCCCTTTCGCATCACCAGTCAGGAGATCGAGAGGTATCGTGAGTTCCACGTTCCCCTCCCGCGCCTCACCTACGAGGAGAGCATGGATGAACGCGCCAAGAAGCTCGGGGGCATTCGATTGTACGAGAGAACCTGCGCGAAGACGGGGAAGAACATCCTCACGACCTACCCGCCCGATGCCCCATGGATCGTGTGGGATCGCGATGTGTACGAGCGGGAGTTCAGTTCATAAAGATGATGAGAATCGAATTGCTTCTCGCTTTCATCAGGCCCCTCGCTATAATTCTCGTGGCTGGAGAGGTGGCTGAGTGGTCGAAAGCGCCACACTGCTAATGTGGTATACGGGATTATACCCGTATCGAGGGTTCAAATCCCTCCCTCTCCGCCATTCTGCTCCGCAAGCTTCGCAGAATTGGCTGAAATCTTAACACATAAGCACTCTTCGCAGCTTGCGAAGAAGAGGGCTTCGCAAGCTTCGCAGAATGTCGGATGACCAAGCGCTCCTCGAAGTTCCAGAGGTTTCCCAACATAGACTGGACACGATGCTGCACGGTGGTTTTCCCCGCGCGGAAAACTCCTGATCGCTTTCTGTCCGCAGCCCTCGGTGAACGCGACGCGAGCAGACCATGATTTCTTTTTCTGCAAGCCAAAATC
>JACQCJ010000009.1 GCA_016201685.1 Candidatus Peregrinibacteria bacterium
AGATCTTTCTTGCCTCGGGTGATCCGCGGACGGGAGACATCCGTTGCCTCCTGGACGCGTGTGACGCCACCATGCCCAAGCGCTTGAGCCTGCGATGCACACCACAACCTTCGGGCGCGCTCATCGAGATGGGGAGCGATCGGCTTGCAGCTTTTCTCCAATGTGGCCATGGGGGATTCCATGGTTGGAGAGTGTAACAGTTATTGATTTACAAGTCCTAAGCGATGTTGATTCTGCTAAAAAAACAGCAGAGAAATGCCTATCTGGTTATTCAACAAATCCACGTATGGCAGCTGAAAAAGCGGTGGCAATCGGTGATAATGATCTTGTGAAAAAATCTTTCGAAGATGCTAAGAAATATGGGCCAAGGACAGTTGGTCCTGTGGCACTGATACTTGGCGATATTGATTCTTCCTCACCCCTCTGTTGCACTTCGAAGTTGAGAGCAACAAGTTCGCACGGGAGTATCCTCTTTTTCAGCTACACAAAAAGCAAAACATCAAATTTCAGCTCACGAAATGTTACCGCTTCGTATCTGCATACAGGAAAATTTCTGGATGAAGCGTCAATGAAAAGATTACTTTACAGTTCGACGTTCATCGATAGTTTCCTTCGTTCCATGCTCACTCTCGGATACGCTATCTCCATGCAAATCTTCGCACTGGAAACCAATCGGGAGACGTTCAACAGTAGTGTTCTCTCGGCCGACGAAGCTGTCATCCTCTGCGTGCGATTCCATCCCTTTCTCTTCCTGACGCGTTTCCTGCTCGCGTGTCTCTCCACGGCGATTCTCGTCGGTGTCCTGTGGATCCTCTGGATTGCGAGCGTGCCGCTGCAGTGGCTCACTATCGGCGGAGCAATCGTCTGGTTCTTCTTCATTTTCGTGCGCATCGTCGGCGCGTACATCGACTGGCGCTACGACGTGGTTCTCCTCACGAACGAAAAGCTCGTCGTTGTGAACCAAGCATCCATCTTCCGCCGCGAGATTCGCCAAATGAACCTGGAAAATCTCGCCTCCGTCACCGTGGAAACGCAGTTTTGGAACATCTTTCCCTTCGGCGTGCTCTGCTTCGATCTCAAGGAAGGAACGGGCCAGCGTTTGTCCCTCACGTACATTCCCCATGCGGCCACAGTCGCCTCCGTCATCAGCGATGCGCTGATTCACTACGAGCGGAGGAAGGAGCGTGTGGAGGATCGAATGGAGGTGGAGGGCAGTTGAAGTGAATGCAATCTCATTTGTTCGCCGAACATTCCCTCGCGATCAATTCCTCGAGAGGCATCATGCTGATCGTACCTGAGCGACGGTCTTTCACTTCCACACCCTCGTTCTTCATTGTTTTCGCTGACACGATGACTCTGGTCGGCACCCCGATCAGATCGGCATCGGCGAGGCGGGATCCCACGGTGAGACCAAGACGGTCGTCGAACAGACAATCGATACCTTGCCCCTCCAATCGTTCGTACAGCTCTTCCGCTTTTCCGTACGCTTCCTCGTCCTTTGTTTTCGCGATGGCAACGACGTGCACGCGCGCGGGTGCGACGTTCGCCGGCCAACAGAGGCCGTGTTCATCGTTGAAGACTTCCGCGAGCACGCCCATCACGCGCGTGGTGCCGATGCCGTACGAGCCCATGTACACTGGCTTCTCCGTACCGCCGGCATCGCGGAACCGAAGCCCGAATGCGTCGGAGAATTTCCGGTAGAGTGTGAAGACGTTGCCCACTTCCGCAGCCCGGAAAACCTCGTACGCTTTGTGGGACTCAGGATCCAGATCGCCCTCCCTCGCCACTTTGATGTCGTAGAATTTTTCAGGATCCGGAAGATCACGTCCAAAGTTCACGTTGATGGAGTGATAATCCGTCTTGTTGGCGCCGCACTCGAAGTTCCTCCTCCCTCGCGTCGAATCATCCCAATAGACGCTGACGTCGGGAGGGAGTCCCAAGGGTCCGGCATATCCCACGTCCGCGCGCGTGACGCGCTTCACGGTTTTCGCCGTCGCAAGCGTGAGCGAGCGACAACCGGCCACCTCGCGCAATTTGGATTCATTCACGTCATACTCGCCGCGGACGGCGGCGGCGATCACGCGCCCGTCGTCCGTCTGGAAGAGCAGCGTCTTCGTCGTCCGTTCCACCTCGATCTTCAAGTACGCTGCCAGTTCCTCCACGCCAATGATGCCTTTCCCGATCACGTCCTTGCGCGGCAGCAATTCCTCATGAGTGTTGTCCCACAGCCGCGCTCCACTCGGCGCGATTTCCCTGTTGTAGTAGATGTCGGAGCCGGGCGCGTGGAATATGGAATCTTCGCCGTTCTCGCAGCGCGTCTGGAATTCGCGCGAGGGCTCCTTGCTGAATTCCCCGCCGGAGGCCAGCACGATTACGGTGCGGTCACCACCCAGGCCGATGCGCTCGAAGAACGCCCTGTATGCAGGGATGGCCGTGTGCAGGAAGTAGTCCAGCATGTCCTCCTCCGTCGCATGGAAACTATAGAGATCCTTCATGCGGAATTCACGTCCTCTCATGATTCCCGATTTCGCGCGCGGTTCGTTCCTGAATTTCGTTTGGATCTGATACGCGGCCCGCGGCAAATCCTTGTAACTCTCGCAGAACGATTGGAAGAGGGGAGTGATGACTTCCTCATGGGTTGAGTTGAGAATGTAGCGCGAATCGTGCGTTTTCTTGGAGAGTGCGTTCGCTGGGGTCGCCTGGAAGAGCACGCCCACGCTCTCGAGGCGACCGGTCTTCTCCCAGAACTCCGTGGGGGAAAGCGAGGGCAAGAAGACTTCGCAGCCGATCTTGTCCATCTCCTCGCGCAGGCAATCTTCTATCTTCCGCAGCACGCGCGCGCCGAGCGGCAAATACGAATACACACCTGCCATCGTCTTGTGGATGAAGCCCGCGCGCGTCAATAGGTCCGCATTGCGGCTTGCCGCATCGCTCGCGGTCTCCTTCGAAGTTTTGGTGAAGAGCGACGAGAGGCGCATGGAGCCAGTGTACAATGAACAGTGAAAAGTGGACAGGATGTTTGGGTTTGTTGTTTTGTAGGCGACCTCACCCCCAACCCCTCTCCTTTTCTTGGGTTGTTTTTTCTTCGGAGATGAAAGAAATTCTTGAAGATTCAAAGGAAGGAGAGGGGTGAGGTCACCAACAAAAACAACACACAAAACACCTACTCTCACCCCCACATCCCACTCACCCAAATGCCCGCCATGGTCACCGTCGTGCCGAAGACTATGCCGCCCACAACTTCGCCGAAAGAATGGCCAAGGCGTTCCTTCAAATGTTCCCAGTGCTGCAAGCGATTGAGGAGCTTCGCCTGTTCTCCGATCGCCCTGCGCGAACTCATGGCGTCGTACCAGGTGAGGCACGCGAACACGAAGGCGATGGCGAACTCCGGCGACGTCGTTCCGAGCCTCCGCCCAACGACGATCACGAGCGAGGTGACGAACGCCGAATGGCTGCTCGGCATGCCGCCGGGCTGGAAGATCTTCTCGTGCCAATTGCCCGTTCTGAGGCCATGCAGCACCACCTTCGTGATCTCCGAGAGGAGCGCCACGACGAGAGGGATCAGGAAGAGGTAATCGTGGAAGAGGTACATAGTTTCGTAAGGAGTCGTATCACTGGATTTCCAGTTTACCCAAAAGTATTGTATCGAATTCGTATTTTCCCTTTTTGAGGAATGTCTTGAGCAACTCCATCACAGAGTCGACCTTTGGCGTCAATTCCTGACTTGTATCATCTCCATTTTTTTTCTTGTACATCACTTTTATCTTCACTTTGTCGCCCGTTCGCTCGCAAGAGCCGATGACGACGGGTTTGCCGTCGAGCGTGATGTGATATGTTTTTTCATTCATGATGAAGCCGTCGTTCTGAATCATCACTTTTACGCGGTTTCCTTCAACTGTCCCTTCGTATTTTTTCCCAATGAGGTCCTCATTCAACGGGATCACATCGAAGAGAGGTTTCAACGGTTGTGGAGTGTCGCGGTTTTGTGTCGGTGCTTGGGATTGCGTTTGCGATGGAGCCTGTGTCTGTTCCGTTGTTTGTGCGGGGGTGTTTGTGGGGGCGGTTGTCTGTGTGAGCGTGTATTCGGCATTCGCTTTCGCCAATGCCTGGAGAATGTCATCGATCTCGGCCTTTGAATTGTTCAGCCACGAGGATGGAGCTGCCACACCCTCTGGATCCTTCCAATCTTCGCTCGTCCGCCAGCGCACTCTCCACTGGTTGTTCTGGATGGAGAACTGCGGATTCAGATTGATCGTGAAGTAGCCTGTGCTGTACTCGAAGAGATTCGCCTCCTTTTCCTTCATGTTCCCGGAGTATTTCTCGAATGCCTTCTTGCCGTCCGCAAGCAGCTTGCTGGGGAGATTAAGAGGCTTCTCGGCTGCGGATTTGTCCGCCGCGCTTGTTTGGGATGATGCCGCTTGTCCGGTTTCCGGTTTCTTCTGCTCAGAGATATTCTTCTCCATATCCGCGATGAGCTTTTCGAGTGCGGAGATCGTCTTATCGAGAAAATTGACGGCTGTTCTCGCCACATCCGGCGCCGTGAACGTCTTCGCCTTCTCCGCGACCGCCGCAACTTCCGGCAAGCCCGCTCCACCAGCCTCCTCCGCGATGTCGTCCAATTCCTCCCGCGGATCGGTCTCATTCTCCGCCCCGTCATCATTCTCTTCATCATCGTCATCGCGCGCGTGGGTGTGCGACACCTCATCGCGGAGCGCATCGAGATCGCGGCGAACGTGGTCACGATCGTAGAATTCGTCATCCAGAGAATCGTCGTGGGCCGTCGTTTCGTGGGAGAAGGGGGGCATACGATGGGAAATTTAGGCGACTTTCTTCACTTCTTCGAAGATCGCCAATGTTCTTTTTCGGATCAGAGGATTGCCATTCGGGTCCTTTTTGATGTCATTTCCCGATTTCTTTTTCTCCGCTTCATCCTTGGGAGCTATCCAATATTCAAGAGGAATTGTGAAACGGTGTATGGGATGACTGCCCTTGTCCGCCGTGTTCAGAATTGTTCCTGCGACCGACTCTTCGATGTAGGCAGTACCATCGACGATGCCGCCGAATTTTTTCTTTCCTGCAGCCCCGATGCCAATCACTCCTGAATGGAGCGCGAAATCCGCATGCGCGGCAAGGAATTTACTATTGTCGATCGTGACGATTTTTGCGTTCGTGAGAACTTCGCTCAAATTTGCTTCGAAGTTTCCATAGTCCTCTGCTTGCGTCGCGAGCCGATACACTTTTCCGTGGGAAAGCTCGACAAATTTCTGCTTATGATCAGGAGAGGAGACGAAGCGAGCCTTCCCTCCATTCGAAAAAACGATCCTCTGCGTCAATTTTGTGAGGTCAATCTGCTGTTTCTCCAAGTCTGGATCACTCAGCGGAATATCTTCTTTGTGCTTATATTTTTCTTCGATGGTTTTGATTTTTCCTTCCATCTCTTTTGCAGCAGCAGCCTTGTCCTTATTCACCGGTTCCCCCGCAAACTGCGCCTTCACTTTGTCACCGAAGAAGTACCATCCGGCGCCGAGCCCGACGATCCACTTCCACCATCTCTTGAAGAAGTTCCTGACCGGCTTGAACAGGAGCGCTCCCAATCCGACCGCGGCGATGGCGATGGTCGCCGTCGTGCCCGGGTTCTCGTTCATCATATTCTCCGCCTTTCCGAGAGCCTTCTTCACCCCGCCCTCCGGCAGATGCTTCGAGACATCGATGCTGCCGAGCCAGCTCTGCTCCAATTGCGTGCGCAACGCTTCGAAGGCTGTGCGCAATTTGTCCACCTCTCCCGTTCGGTCCTGCGTTTTCGTCTTCAGATGCTCCAAATGAGCATCGATCGCCGGGCGGAGCCTGCGCAGGGTCTGCTCGTCTTCCGAGCTCAGAGCCTCCTTGCGCGCGGCGAGTTCCAGCGTGATCTTCTCGATCTCTGCCGGCTTCAAATGCTTCTCCGTGGGATGCTTCGCGATGAGTTCGCGAACCGTGTCGATGCTTTCGAGTTTTTGATGAGACATGGCGGAAGAATGAAAGAGATGAAGATCAGGCTGCCCTTCGCGAAGGTGTACGTTCGAAGCGTCGATGGTTTCCGCTTTGGAGTTGCTGTTCCTCTTCCTCATCCACTTGAGCATCCTGAGAGCTTCGCTCTTCTTTTTTGCCAAAACCGAACAAAGATTTGATCGCATTCCACGTCCCTTTCACCATTCGTCTGCCGAAACTTGTGAGGAGGAACAGGCCTCCAGCGATTCCCCATGTCTTCATGTCTGTATTCACTGCGCCCTTGAGAACAGTACCGCCTGCGTTCCAGATTGCGTCACCTCCCACTCCCAATGGCGTTCGATTCAAGTTGTTTTGACGCGTACTTGCAGCGTCATTCAGTTCATCGAGTGCGCTCAATTGCATTTCCATCTGGCCGATTTCTAGATTAATCGTGTTTACTTCATTGCCGCCATTATGACTTTTGTAGAAGTCAGCCACTAATTTCTTTTTCTGTTTCACGCTCTCTTCGAGAGCCTTCTTGCGTTCTAGAATATGTGTGTGGAGTCTAAGAATGTCAGCAGGAATGGAATGTTCACTCTCGATGAATGTCACCGTATCCTTCACGTTGTCTGGCGTCACGTCCTTATGCGACAAGTCAGCAGGACGATCTTTCAACTTTTCGAGGAGAGTGTTTGCCATGGCGAGAGAAGGAAATGGATTTAGGGATTGGGTTTATTCTTGTTTTTTTCGAGCAGCGGTTTCGCGATATATTCCCATGCCCCGATGCCGCCGAGGATCCCCGCCGCCCACAAGAGGGCTTTTTTGAAGTATCCCCAGGCAGTTCCTCCGGCAGATTTCGCTTTCTCATATCCCTTTTTGCCCACTTCCTTGCTCTTCTTCCATCCGCGGAGAAGCATGTACGTGACGCCGCCCACGATGCCGAGGGCGGTTTTGGGATAGTCCTCCGTAAACTGTTCGACGCGGCCCACGGTTGCGGCAGTTGTTTCGCTCGTTGCTTTCACGATGCCCTTGACCGTTTCATTCTTGAAGCTTTCTGCGAGCTTGGACTCCGACGGAATCCATTTTCTCTTGAGCGTGGCGACGATCTTATTGAAGAGATTTTCCAGTGAATGTTTTGTTTTCGGCTCCAACGTTGATTTCTCCAATGCTGCGAGGCGCTTCTCGATTGCCGTATGAAGATCTCGCAAGCTTTTTTGCTGATCGGGTTTGAGCTTTCCCCATTCCACATTTTGTAAGTTCTGCGCAAAGACGTCCAACTCGCCAACATCGAGAGTGCCGTTGTCGACACTCGCATTGTTGAGCTTGCCGGCGACTTCGATTTTGTCCATTGCTAGAAGAGGAAGGTCTGCCTACGCGGCGCGGGAGAGGGGAGGAGGATTTGCTGTAGCAGCCACGGTTGTGGCCTTAATAACGCCGCTTTGAATGAAAGCATTCGTCTTCGCGTTCAGCGCCGGAAAATCAATTTGTTTGGGATGCTTGAGGAGAGCCGCCACTTCGCGCGCCAGGGCACCTGGTGTCTTACCCACATCAGCTGCATGTCCAGCAAATGTCTCGACCTCATTTGTCATGTCCCCCTTATTCATTTGAATCTTCGTGGTTCCTAAGTTTCTTTTGATGCTGACGAGATCCTGCGGCTTCCCTTTTCTCATTTTCAGAAGCACAGCGCCAAGAATGGGAGTTCCGATAGCAGCCACTCCAACAGCCTCCTGCACGGGTTCGGGGAGACCGCTGAATTTCTTCATAAGGTAGGAGAAGCCATCGCCGATCCACTTGAAGAATGCTCCCACTTTGTCTCCTATGATTTTGAGGGTGGGATGCTTCGTCTGCAGTTCTTCGACTGTCTTCTCCACGCGGTTCGGTTCCTCCTTTGCTTCCTCTTCATCCGGCTTCGCTTGTGCTGCAATGTCGAGAATCATCGTCTCTACCTCACTAAGAAGCTTTGCGAAACTGTCGCGAGTCTTCTTGATCGCATCGTTCTTTTCCTTCGTTGCCATTGCATCAATCTCTGCAATTTTTTTTGCAATTTCATCTTTGATATTCTTCAAATCATCCATCTTCTTTTCTTGCGCATTCTTCACTGTTTGCACCTGGGTTTCCAACTGACGGTGTTCTTTTTCAAAGTCGGCCATATTTGAGAAGGATGTTTATGTTCCTGCAGGCTTGTTCACTGGAGGAATTTTCGGTTGATTCGGATTCGTCGTAGGAGCAATTCCCAGACCTGGCAGCGGATTGATGGCTGCGACTTGTGTTTGGGCCGGCACCACAGTCGATTGCGGAGGAAGAGCATTGATTCCGGTCGTGGGGAGCACTGCGGCAACTTGTGGATTCGCTGCGGGCGCTTGAACAACGGTGTTTGTCCCTGTGATTGGCGATTGACCGGGCACAGTGTTCGGCGCTCCAACTACGTTCTGCACGGCTGATGCCGGAGCCTGCGCAAGTTGTCTCTTCTCTGCATCCTCGACGATCTTCTGCTCGGCACGGACAATAGTCTCCGCCGCGGCCACCAGGGTCGCGATGGAATACATTGTCGATCCATCGGTATCCATGGTGAGTTTCGAGGCCAGTGACTTCATCGTTGAGGTCACGTTCATCACGAATTCTGTCGCACTCATCTTCGTTTTGTTGATGCTCGCGGGCTTGGCGCGAATCGCATTGATCTGCGTCAGCTTCTCCGCCAGTTCCGGCAGTTTCTTCGAGTCCTCGGTTTGATTTTGCGCTCTCCAGCGCATCGGAGGATTTTCTTTTTCCAGAGCCGAAGAAAGATCTTTGAAGAGCGCTTTCCCGCTGCCGGCAACACTCAAGAAGAACAGCTTGAATATGGAGTTCTTCGCATCGGAAAAAATGTAGGGAATGATTTTTTCGAGTCCACTGGCGCCCACTGCGTCCGCGAGCATGTCGCGCAAGGTCTCGATTCCTTCCTTAGCCTTCCCGAAGACGGTGGTGATGTTCTCGATGATCGGCTTCAGATTTCCATCCTTCGCGGCGGCAATCTGCCGGAAGTCGAAGATGGGATTCACGTTGAACGGTTCTGCCCCCTTCTTTTCATTCAGTCGTGATTGCACTCCATCATTGACGATCTTTTCCCGCCCCCTTTTCGTCTGCTGTTCCACATTGGCACGATCGAGAGCATTGCTCTCCAGGGGGTGAGATGTGAGCCGTTGCTGCGCCTCTTCCCTGGCGCGGTTATCGGTTCCCATAAGTGTTGTTGGTATTCATCTCCATTATACAACGAATCATGTTTTTGGGCAACTTCCTCCGCGGGCCGGAAACGGGGAGGATAGGGGCCTCATTTGCTCCTCATTTCCCCTCTATGAACGTCCAACACTTCGAGAAAGGACTGCGCTACTCGGATAAGGATTTGCTCGTCCTCGTGCGGAAAATCGGCAAGCTCGCCACGTACTGCAACCGGCTGAAGAACGAAGATTCCCTCATCCGTGTGGAGGCCGAGCGACGGCCCACCAAGAAGCAGCGCGATCAGGTGAAGGTGATGATGACGGTGGAATTGCCGCGCAAGATCCTGCGCGCCGAATCGCGGCGCGTGCTTCCCATCGACGCCGTCGACCGGTGCATCGGGAAATTGGAGCCCCAGATCAAGCGGTACAAGGAAATGCACATGGGGAAGGGGAGGGCGAGATGGAGGGGCGAATGAATTCGCCATGCTCATCAATCGTTAGCCCGCGGTTTAAACCGCGGGCTAACGATTGCTCCGTGCGCGATAGAGAAGATTGTATTCTTTACTTTTTTTCCTTGCCTCCCTTCTCCTTTTTCTGCTTGCCCGGAGCCGCCGCTTCCGCCCCCGGCGCTCCCGCTGCAGCTGGCGCTCCTTCCTTGCCCGCTTCCGCGGTCGCCCCCGGCGCGCCTGCGGCCGCCGCCTCTCCTTCCGCCGGCGCGGCAACGGTGGTCGCGGCGATCACTTCCTCCTCTTTGCGCGGTTCTTGGACGGTCGCGAGCACGGTCTCCATTGTTTCCATCACCTTCACACCCGCGGGAAGCCGAATGTCTTTGATGGCGACGGAGTCGTGGAAGTTCTCGAGCTTTGTCACGTCCACTGTCAGTGCGTGGGGGAGATCCTTGGGCAAGCAGCGCACCTTCACCTGATCGTGCGTCACGACGAAGATGCCCGCGAGCGTCTTGACGGCGGGCGGCTCGCCCGCGAAGTGGATGGGCACGAGCGTCTCGATCTTCTCCGCCATGTTCACGGCGTAAAAGTCCGCGTGAATCTCGATGCCCGAGACCGGATCGAAGTCGATGTCTTTGAACAGCACCGGCACCTTCTTTCTGCCCATCTCGAGTTCCACGAGCGTGCTCTCCCCGGCCTTCTGGAATGCCTTGTGCAATGCTTTGCCCTCGCACTGCACGGCCATGCTCTTGACGGCGTGACCGTACACGACGCAGGGAATTTGTCCTGTGCGGCGCATCTTCTTCACGTTTGCCGCACCGTCGCGGACGGTTGCCTGGAGGGGGATAATGTCCATGGGATGCGGAGAATAGAAGATTCGGGTGGGGAGGTCAATGCCACCTCATCCGAAGAAAGTACCAAGATCCAAGTGCCAGAAGCCAAACAATTCATAAAGAAAACAATCATTGAACCTTCAAGAATTGTCCATTGATAGATTTCGTGGTAGTTGGAAGCTTGGCTCTTGGAATTTCATTCAGATGTATCACACTCGCCGCCACTTCCAGAAATACTGCATCGCGCTCCACACGTGGATGCGCGTGGCGCGCTTCGTCAGGATGCTCAGGATGCCGCCCTCACTCAGGCGGTGTTTTCGGTCGGTCGCATGGACGGCGGGGAAATAGACTACACGTTTGCCGGCATTCCACGCTCGGCGACACAGGTCGGTATCCTCAAAAAAGAGGAAGAAGCGGGGGTCGAAGCCTCCGAGTTCTCGGTAGAAATCCCTTCGCATGAGCAGGCACGCGCCCGCGATCCAATCGACGTCGCGGATCGTGTGCGGGTCTTCCGCGTGTTGCAGGTAGCGGCGCATCCGGTGGGGGAAGAGGGAACGGAGGAATCGGTTTCGTTTGATGAAGATGTCCGTGACCGTCGGAAACGTGCGGTACGAGTCGCGGATCGTTCCGTCCTCATGCACGAGCTGCGGTGCCACAATGCCGATCGACGGATCTGCTTCCATCGCCGCGACCATTCTCTCGAGTCCGCGTGGTTCGAGTTCGTTATCCGGATTGATGATGAGAATATATTTTCCTGTGGCTCGGCGGATGGCGAAATCGTTGCCTTTGCCGTAGCCCAGATTGGCTCGTGTCTCGAAAACAACAATGTCATGGTGAGCTCGTCGAACCATGACTTCTTTCTTTGCATGTCGCCCTTCGATGGATTCGCCAAGCTCACCACGGGCTTGCTCAGGGTGACATGCAAAACTATTACGCAGCCACTGAATTGATTCGTCGTCGGAATGGTTGTCGACGATGAGGATTTCAATGTCCTTCGCGATGGTCTGCGCCTGGAGCGCACGGACACACTGACGCGCCTCTCGGGGCGTGCGGTAGTTGAGAATGATGCAGGAAACGACCGGATTCATGGCACAACCCTACAAGCTACAAGCTCACATGAACAGCGTCGCCAATGCCAATGTCAGCGTGGAGAACAATTTGATCAAGACGTGCAGACTCGGACCCGCGGTGTCCTTGAACGGATCGCCGACGGTGTCGCCGGTGACGGCCGCCTGGTGCGCGGGGCTTCGCTTGCCTCCGAAGGCGCCGCTCTCAATGTACTTCTTCGCATTGTCCCACGCGCCGCCCGCATTGTTCAAGTAGCAGGCCATGAGCACTCCGACGATGGTGCCGACCATGAGCAAACCCGCGACGGCTTCCTTCCCCAGGAGCAAACCGATGGCGATGGGAGCGGCGACCGCGACGATTCCCGGCAGAATCATTTCCTTGAGCGCGGATTTGGTCGCGATGTCGACGCATGCAGCGTAGTCGGGTTCATCTTTGCCATCCATAATGCTCTTGGCTTTGAATTGGCGACGTACTTCTTCGACGATGACTCCGGCCGCTTTGCCGACCGCGCGGATCGTCAACGACGTGAAGAAGAAGACGACCATCGCTCCCAAAAATGCGCCCACAAACACGTGGACGTTGGAGAGATCGACACTCGTCACGTGCGCCTCCTCCATGTACGCGGAGAAGAGAAGGAACGCCGCGAGCGCCGCCGAGCCGACGGCGTAGCCCTTCGTCAATGCCTTCGTCGTGTTGCCCGTGGCATCGAGTTCATCCGTCACGAGCCGCATGTCTTCGGGCGCCTTGGACATTTCGACGATGCCGCCGGCGTTATCGGTGATCGGCCCGAACATGTCCATCGCGAGCACGTACCCCACGACCGCGAGCATGCCCATCGTCGCGACGGCCGTTCCGTACAAGCCTCCCGTCGGCAGTCCCGTCTGCGAGCCGAACCAATATGAGAGGAAGAGCGCGGCGCACACCGTGATCACCGAGAGCGCCGTGGATTCCATACCGATGGCGGTACCGGAGATGATGTTCGTTGCATGTCCCGTCGTGGAAGCTTGCGCAATCGCTTTAACGGGTCTGAACTGCTTTCCGGTGTAGTAATCGGTGATGTAGACGAATGCGACGGCCGTGAGAATGCCGACGAGGCCAGCGAGGAAGAACCAGAGAGAAGTTGTTGGCGATGAAAAGCCATTCTGAGTCATTTCAGGGAAGATATTTTCTAGTCGCGTTCCGCCTGTGACTACAGCGTTGCTTGAGACAGTAAGCATGTAATGTGAGCAGAAGTAGAGCGCAATCGTCGTCAGCACCGCCGTCACCCAGAAGCCGCGTGTCATCGCCTTCATCGCGCTGTCACCTTTCTTTGCCTTCACCGTGTAGACGCCGATGATCGCGGCGACGAGGCCGATCGATCGAAGAACAAGTGGGAAGAGAATTCCTTTGATGCCGAAGTAGGGGACGAGTGCGACGCCCAAGATCATCGCGCCGATGTTTTCGGCGGAGATGGATTCGAACAAATCGGCGCCTCTTCCTGCGCAGTCGCCCACGTTGTCGCCCACAAGATCCGCGACGACCGCGGGATTCCTCGGATCATCCTCGGGAATTCCCGCTTCGATTTTGCCGACGAGGTCCGCGCCCACGTCTGCAGCTTTGGTGTAAATGCCGCCACCAAGTTGCGCGAAGAGCGCGACGAAGCTCGCGCCGAATCCGTAGCCGACGATCAACTTCGGAATGTTCACCGCTTCCATACCCATCCCGAAGCGATAGAAGAGGTAGAGCCCGCTGATGCCGAGCAAGCTGAGAGCCGTGATGACGATCGCGGAGACCGTGCCGCCTCTCAATGACATCTGGAGCGCAGCGTTCAAGCCATGCTTCGATGATGCCGCGGTCTTCAAATTCGCCTTGGTTGCCACGACCATGCTCACGATGCCCGAAAGGCCGGAGAGGAGGCACCCGAGCAAGAAGGCGATGCTCACTTGCAATCCATGATTCCAGCCGTTGCCGTCTTTCGCCGTGATCCCGTAGATCAGAAACATACCGACTCCGACGACGATCGAGAGGATCGTGATCGTCCGGTACTGTCGCTTGATGAAGGCGCGCGCTCCGGTGGAGATGGCCTTGGCGACCTTCTGCATCGCGGGCGTTCCGCCGTCGGCGGACTTCACGGCGTTCCAGAATACGAGACTATAGAGGAGCCCGCAGAGCGCGACGACGGGGGCGAAGAGTTCGAGGAAGAGGGGGGACATGGAATGAAAGGGAATGGGGAATACTTCAATAAAACTCAGTACAAGTCGGACTTCGGGAATAGGGTCTGCTGAAATCCTCAGCCTGTTGCCGAATGGTGCGATAGAGACTAGGGAAATTGCTTGAAAAAGCAAGCTCGGCATGATATGCTTTGCAGATGTCAAATCGTGAATTGACGCCTCAACAGATTCGCGCCGCTCATGCAAAAGTTCTGCTGATGACTCAGCAGCTTGTTCCCAGAACATCTGATCACGAGTTGCAAAGAGAGGGTATTCGGCAGCGACTCAACTCAGTGTTTTTAGCATTACAAGAGGCAGGAGCGGACTTTGGAGCGCTAAGCCGAGAAGTTCAAGCAGTGCATTCCTTGGTGAAAATGCTTTTGCAGAATGACATGAAACCAGCTTCCAAATATTTGCTATGGGAAGACTTCTATAAAGAAGGAGCCGAAGGAACCACCAGTGGTCAGTGTGTGTTCTCTATGGATGAGAGTATCGTGAGCATTCCTCCGGGGGTACATTTTGTGAAGAACTATCCAACCTCAATTCCCTTCGGCGAATTACAATTGCGATTGGATGATGGAATTCTGCTTGCAATTCAGAGAAAACATTTTCCGAAAGGTGGGATTCCAGTTGAGTAGTACTGCGAGCGAGAAACGGTGCATCCACGATATCCCATCGCTTCGCAGGTGCGTATCATACCCCCATGCGTCCGCGCCCGCCCGCACCGAAGCAATCCAGGATCAAGAACGATCATCTCGCGAATCTGCGCAAGCGCGTGGCCAGGGCGCCAGCGGAGCCGGGCATTTATCGATGGAAAGATAAAGAGGGAACGGTCCTCTACGTCGGGAAGGCGAAGAATCTGAAGAATCGGCTTCGGTCGTACGTCGTTGCGGGCAAGCAGGCAGTCGGGCCGTGGAAACAGAGCTTCCTCGAGCAGATCGCGGACTTCGAGGTGACCGTGACGAACACCGAACTCGAGGCGCTCATCTTCGAGACGAACCTCATCAAGGAGCTCAAGCCAAAGTACAACGTTTTGATGAAGGACGACAAGAACTACATCTACGCGCGCGTGACGGTCAACGAACCATACCCCCGCGTCGAAGCCGCGCGTCGCATCGATCCCCACGATGGCGCCAAGTATTTCGGGCCAATGTCCACGGGCGGGGAACTCTGGACCATGCTCACGATTCTGCGGAAATTATTTCCGTTTCGGACGTGCCATATGAGCATTGAGCCTTCCTCTCCCCCCGGCCCCTCCTCCGATGGAGGAGGGGAGAATTCGCACAATGGAACATTTCTCCCCCTCTCCTCCGGAGAGGGGGCCGGGGGGAGAGGAAACAACACACACATACCCCTCCAAGTCGTCTGCACCCACAAGGACCGCCCCACACCCTGCCTGGATCATCACATCGGGGCGTGCAGTGCGCCGTGCATCGGATTGAAGACGCCCGAGGAATATCGTCGCGAGTCCATCGATGGCGTCATCCGCTTCCTCAAGGGCGATTACCAGAGCGTCGAACATCTCCTGAAGCTCAAAATGCAGCAGGCCTCTCTCGAAAAGAAATTCGAAACGGCGGCCCAACTGCGCGATCACCTGCTCTCGCTGCAGCGGATGGGGGAGAAGCAGATCATCTCCGACACCTCGGGCGAAGACAGCGACACGATTGCGGTGGCCGTCCTCTCCGGCCGGGCGGACGTCTGCGTTCTCCAGCGTCGCAATGGTCGCTTGATCGGCGACAGTTGTTTCTCGCTGAGCGGTCAGGCTGAGACGGCTGTGGAAGTCTTGGAGCAATTCATTCCGCAATACTACGAAGACGGACTCGATATTCCGGAATTGATCGTCGTCTCCGAGGAACTTCCCGACGCCCCGATTCTCGCGCAGTGGTTGAAGTCCAAACGTGGCAGTTCCGTCCGCCTCCTCCTCCCCGAACGCGGGAGGAAATCACAACTGCTCCAGCTCGCGGAGAAGAACGTGCAGGAGAAGGCGCGGCAGCGTGAGCTCACGTGGGAGACGGAAAAACGGAATACCGAGAATGCGCTCAAAGAATTGCAAGGAGTCCTCCGTCTTCCGGCCATTCCTCATCGAACTGAGTGTTACGACATCTCGCACCTCGGGGGGACGGAAACCGTCGGCAGCATGTCGGTGGCGATCAAGGGGAAAGCGGCGAGCGATCAGTACCGCTCCTTCACCATCCGCACGATGAAAGACGGGGAAGTCGATGATTACCGAGCGCTCAAAGAAGTCCTCACGCGTCGCTTGCGTCATCTCACGGAAGATCTTCCGGCTGAAGAAGCACAATGGAAGGAGAAGGCGATCACGTTCGGAAGAGCGCTAAAAAAGGAGCAGAAGATCATCGAGGAGACTCATACAAAACATCCCGCGGACATCAGCAACGATGGGATCGATTACCGCGATTATTTTGTTGCGAGAGAAAGATCGACCATTGTTGCATTCGCGCGACTCTTCGCGTGTCCCGAAGGGAACATCCGCATCGTACGATCGGTGTGGGTTGCCGGTCGGTGGCGCGGGCATCGATTGGGACAATTGCTCGTCCGGAAGATTCTTCGCGGCATCAAGAAGGGCAAAATCTACGTTCACGCAAAATCCTCGCTCGAGGAATACTATGCTGAAATCGGATTCCGCTGCATCATCACGCCGCCGAAGGTACTTCAGGAAAAACTCGAGCGGACCGCGCGAGAACAGCATACGGATGCTCCCGGAATCATCATGATGTGGGATGCATCGCAGAACAAAATCGATCCTTCGCTCAGCAGCCGCCCCGATCTCCTCGTGATCGACGGCGGCAAGGGACAACTCGGCGTCGCGGTCGATGTTCTGCATTCGTTCCATCTCTCGATCCCCGTCATCGGTCTTGCAAAGCGCGAGGAGGAAGTCTTCGTTCCCGGTCGCAGCGATCCAGTCACGTTCCCCGCGGATTCTCCGGCCAAGTTCCTCCTCATGCGCCTGCGCGACGAGGCGCATCGCTTCGCGAACCGTCACCGCGAGAAGCGAGGGACGAAGCACGCCAAAGCCTCCGCGCTCGATTCGGTTCCCGGCATTGGCGAGAAGACCAAGCGCGAGCTTTTGAAGCACTTCGGCTCCGTCGCAGGCATCCGCGAAGCCTCGGACGATCAGCTGCGCGAGCTTGTGGGGCCGATGCTCGTTGCGCAGGTGAGGAGGTACCTTTGAGACTTCATTGCGCCTACCGATCCGTTCTCCTACACTGAAGCCTCCTCTTCCGCACACCAATCATGCGCAAGCTCTCTCTCCTCATCGGCGCGCTCGGCGGCGCGATGGCCGGGTATCTCCTCAGCGACGAAAAGCTCCGCAAGGAGCTCGTCAATGCCAAGAATCCGGAGAAAGCCGCGAAGGCGCTGGGCAAACACCTCCAGCGCGACGGGGCTCTCATCGTCAAAGACGTCCAGGCGTTCGTGACGAGCGACGACGTCCAGCAGAACTTGCAGAAAGCGAAGAAGTTCGCCAAGGCCAAGTTCACGGAGGCCAAGAAGGGCGTGGAGTCGATCGTCAAGCAAGGCTCCAAGCGCGCGGGCACCTTCGTGAAGAGCACGGTCTCCGGCACCAAGAGCGGCGGGAAGAAGGCGGCGAAGAAATTCCGAGAGACGAGTGTGTAACTTCCTCGCAAAGAAAACTTCGATGCATGCCATGGTTCGACAGAGCTCACCATGACATGCTTTCTTCGAAAAAAAGAGAGGGTTCACTCTCTCTCCGGTTTTTGAAGGCAATAAAAATAATTATAGCCTGGCCGGAGAGAGGCAAAACGCCTCCCCATGCCCCAATCGGTTGCCCGACTGAGGACTTGGGCCAATTGTATTCCCACCTTTTCCGTACACCAAAGAGAAGAATCATGGTATTTCTGTTTTTGGCTTATAGTTGACCAGAAATCATCTTCACGATTTTCTTGCTCAGCTTTTCCAAATCGGTAGAATGCACGGCGGGCTCCTCCCCCGGACTGCCCAGTTTTCTTTATGAAGAGAAAATCATCAGATATGGCTGGAAGAAAAAGAATTGCGAAGGGCAAATTGCGAAGGGCAAATGATGAACGTGATTCGCAAGTCGCAACTCGCAACCCCTCGATGCGACTCAGGGCAAGCTCGCAATTCTCTCCTCGTTTCATCATCGTCACCGGAGGGGTCTGCAGCTCGCTCGGGAAGGGGATCGCGGTCAGCTCGATCGGCGCCATCATGAAGGCGTGCGGGTTCAAGGTCTTCGTGCAGAAGCTCGATCCGTACCTCAATGTCGATCCCGGCACCATGAGTCCGTTCCAGCACGGTGAAGTGTACGTGACGGACGACGGCGCGGAGACGGATCTCGATCTCGGTCACTACGAACGCTTCATCGATGAGCCCATGAGCAAGCTCTCGACGGTCACGACAGGACAGATCTACCAGTCGGTCCTTGCCAAGGAACGCCACGGCGATTTCCTCGGCAAGACCATCCAAGTGGTCCCGCACATCACGAACGCCATCAAGGAGCGGATGCAGGAAGCGGCAACCAAGAGCGGAGCGCAGATTATGCTGATCGAGATCGGCGGCACGGTCGGTGACATTGAAGGCGAGCCGTTCTTTGAGGCCGTGCGCCAGATGCGCTCGGAACTTGGCGAGAGGCGCGTGTTCCACGTTCACCTCACGCTCCTGCCCTATCTCGCGGGGAGCAAGGAGCTCAAGACGAAACCCACCCAACTCTCGGTGCGGGAACTCCGCAGAGTGGGCCTCGCTCCGGACATGATTCTCGCACGAGCGGACTATCCGATCCCCTCGGAACTCCTCGACAAAATCAGCCACTTCTGCGGCGTTGAACGCCGCGCCGTGATCCCCGCCCTCACGGTCCATTCGATCTACGATGTCCCTCTCCGGTTCCAGCGCTATGAGCTTGCACAGATCATCGCGGAGAAGCTCGACCTCGGTCCCGTGAAGCCCGACATGCGCGAGTGGGAGGAGGGCGAGAAGCGCCATGCCGCGGCGAGCGGCGAGGTCACAATCGCGCTCGTGGGGAAGTACACCGGCCTCGACGACGCGTACCTGAGCCAGATCGAATCCATCAAGACCGCCGCGATCTTCGCAAAGAAGCACGCAAAGATCGTGTGGATCGATTCCGAGAAGCTCGACCCTTCGCTCCGCTCAGGGCAAGACACAAAAGCCTGGGAAGATCTGAAGTCCTGCGACGGCATCATCGTCTCGAGCGGGTTTGGCAGCAGGGGAGTGGAGGGGAAGATCGCCGCCGCGCGCTACGCACGCACGCACAAAGTTCCCTACCTCGGCCTCTGCCTCGGGTCCCAAATCATGACGATCGAATTCGCGCGCGCCATGCTCAACGATCCCTCCATCACGAGCGAGGAATTCGACGAAGAGAAGAAGCTCAAGCGCGACAAGTACGTGGTACACTTCCTCCCGGGTCAG
This sequence comes from Candidatus Peregrinibacteria bacterium, assembly GCA_016201685.1. Taxonomy (GTDB): domain Bacteria; phylum Patescibacteriota; class Gracilibacteria; order Peribacterales; family Peribacteraceae; genus JACOTD01. The sequence goes on from JACQCJ010000009.1 coordinate 19,116, forward strand.
AGCCACGAACGCAGCAAAGGAGGAACGTTGCGACTCGGTGCGTATCCCTGCGTGCTCATGCCGGGAACGAAAGCATTCAAGGCGTATGGTTCGACGCCGCTCACCACAAGTGGCCAAAAGGAGGTTGCTGAGCGCCACCGCCACCGCTACGAATTCAACAATGCCTTCCGCGCGAGGCTCGAGAAGAGCGGATTCGTGATCTCGGGCACGTCTCCCGATGGAAGACTCATGGAGATCGTCGAAGTCAAAGATCATCCGTTCATGGTGGGCAGTCAGTTCCACCCGGAATTCAAGAGCCGTCCGCACAGTCCGCACCCACTCTTCGCAGCGTTCATGAAGGAGGCGGTGAAAGGAAGGAAATGAGATTTTGTTTGTTGTTTTGTTTTGTAGGTGTGTTTGTTTTGTTGGCGACCTCACCCCTAACCCCTCTCCTGATCTTGAGCTGTCCTTTGATCAGAAATGTCGTACATTTCTCGTGCAGGAAGGGCAGGAGAGTGTCCATGATCGTGGGGTTAGGATGAGGACTTCTCATCCTCTTCCCCCCTTTCTGCGATGGCTACATCCATCTTTCGGGAAAACTTTCCCGCAGTGGCGGCACTGCAGCAACAAGCTGATACCGCCGACTACATCATCGGCCTCGATCTCCATGCGAAGACGACGGCAATCTGCGTCGTCGATCCGCGCGCACCGGAGAAACCGGCGTTCCAGCGCAAGCGTCTTCCCAACGCCGAGCTGCTCACGGTTCTCCACCGCTTCGCAGGCAACAA
>JACQCJ010000105.1 GCA_016201685.1 Candidatus Peregrinibacteria bacterium
ACATCTGTGCTACGTCCACTCCCCCGCCCGCTACCTCTGGGATCGCACCCATGATGTCATCGAGCAATCGCAGCGTGGACTCCTCGGCAATCTTCGCGTCGCCTACCTCGAGCGGACATTCCACACTCTGCGCATCTGGGATAGCGAAGCCGCCGACAGGCCCGATCTCCTCCTCGCGGCATCGAAGGAAGTGCAGCGAAGAATCGAACTCTATTGGAGAAGAAAGAACGAGGTGCTGTATCCGCCGATCGAAGACTTTTGGTTCCGGGAATTCCCGAAGTCCGAAGTCCGAAGTCCGAAGTCCTTTTTCCTCGTCGTCTCTTCACTCGTTGCTTACAAACGCATCGATCTCGCCATCCGCGCCTGCAGTCAGCTGGGTGCATGGCTGAAGATCGTGGGTGAGGGACCGGATCGAAAAAGACTCGAGAACATGGCCGGACCAACGATCGAATTCGAGGGATGGCGGCGCAGCGATGAGCTGGCCAATCTCTATGCCAATGCCAGGGCAACGATCTTCCCCGGCGACGAGGATTTCGGCCTCGTGCCGGTGGAATCCCTCGCATGCGGGACACCGGTGATCGCCTATAGAGGAGGAGGCGCGCTCGAGACGATGATCGAGGGAGAAACGGCGACGTTCTTCGATGATGCGGGTCCTGCATCGTTGGCAGAAGCAATCCAGAGACATGAACGATCGAGCTTCGATTCGGACGTCTGTCGCAATCGCGCGAAGCAATTCTCGAGAGCGAGGTTCGAGGAAGGGATTCGCACTGCAATCGAAAAAATGTGAAAAGTTGTCTGAAAAGTCCCCAAACGCAGGCGAGAACGCCTGCTCCCCGTCAGAAAATAATTTTATCTACTGAGGAGCGGGCATACTTGCCCGCGGAACTCAGTCACAATAATTTTTCAGAGAGTGAATGAGGATAAATCGCTTGCGAATCGCTCGAGTTTCCCTATACAATCTGCCTATGCACCGCTTCACACCGTTCCTCTTCATCACCTTGATCATCGGACTCTTCGCCACCCCCGCGAATGCGCGGGAGTATCGGGCGCACGTGATCTCGCGCGGGAGTTCCGCATCGACCGCCTTCGCCCGCAAGAGCGCGCGAGCCGTGGAACGCGATTTCCAGGCACAGCTGCGGCAGAGGACGATGGGGAGCTCCCCTTCTGCATCCGGCAATGAAACGACGCTCACCGCCGCGCAGGTGTTGGAACGTTTGAATAAGGCTCCCGGCGTGTGCGTCTCCTTCAAAGTCTACGATGCACACCTCGCGACGGCGAAGGAGCAGACGGTGTGCAAGGAGTGGAAGAAGTGAGCGCGCTGAACAAGTTCTCTGTTACGAACCTCTTCCCTCACGCTCCCGCCACCAGCACGCTCCCCACCACAATGAGGAGGGTCCCGGCCGCGAGCCGCCCAAGTGCGACGTCTTTCCATTCGGCGAAGATCCAGAGTGAGAGAACAACGCCGATCAGCGTGTTCATATTGTAGAGCGGAACGAGCTTGCTGATGGGCGCGGCATATGCGGTGAGCGCGAGCGCCACGCACCCGGTGCCCACTCCCCACAGAAGTCCGAACGCTCCCGCGTAGGTGAGGCCCGCGAGCGTCGAGGGTCGATGTGGTGAGAAGACCAGAAAAGCGAGAGCAGAAATGATGACTCCCCCCGCAACAGCGAGCAGGTAGAACGCGATGCTGACCCCGGCATCGGTACTCGCCTTGGTGAAGACGCCCGAGACCCCGTACACCAATGCGGGAATGAATCCTCCGATGAGAATGCCGAGAGTCTCCTGGCTCATAGACTGGGAGCCTACACGAAGAGCATCGCCTGCGCACCTTCGGGGAGGCTTCGCCCGAGCTTCTCGTACGCGCGCTTGGTGGCCATTCTCCCTTTGGACGTCCGCTGGAGGTACCCTTGCTGGAGGAGGTAGGGTTCGTAGACGTCCTCGATCGTGTCTTCTTCTTCCGCAAGCACGGCGGCGATGGTGGAGAGTCCCACCGGCCCCCCGCTGAACTGGTCGACGATTGCCGCGAGGATGGTCCGATCCGTGGCATCCAGGCCATCATTGTCGATGTCGAGCGAGGCGAGCGTGGATTCCACCGAGGCGAGGGAAACCGCAGAACCTCCTTTCGCCTGCGCGAAATCCCGGACAGCGCGCAGCAGCCGATTGGCGATGCGCGGCGTGGCCCTGCTCGAGCACGCGACGCGCGCGCAGGCTGCATCTTCCAGATCAACGCCGAGAATACTCGCGGAGCGCTGCACGATGCGGTGCATCTCGGGGCCTGTGTAGAAGCCCAACTTGAAGTGTTGGAGAAAACGGTCGCGCAGCGGGGCGGTGATCGAACCGGCCTTCGTCGTCGCCCCGACGAGCGTGAAGGGCTTGAGGTGAAGGCGCATGGAACGCGCGGTGGGGCCCTTCCCGATCACAAGATCGAGCGCGTAATCCTCCATCGCGGCGTAGAGCATTTCCTCAACGATGGGACGCAGGCGATGTATTTCGTCAATGAAGAGCACATCTCCTTGCTGCACGTTGGTGAGAATGGAAGCGAGGTCTCCGGGCTTCTCGAGTGCGGGCCCGCTCGTGATGCGGATCTGCGCCTGCATGGCGCGTGCGATGATGTGCGCGAGCGTGGTCTTTCCCAGCCCCGGCGGTCCGTGGAGCAAGGTGTGTCCGAGCGGTTCCTTGCGAGACTTTGCCGCCGCAATATGAAGGAGGAGATGCTCCTTGATCTTCTCCTGCCCCACGTATTCGTCGAGCGTCTGAGGGCGGAGCGTCGAATCGACCGCAAGGCTCTCCCCCGCCTGCACCGTGGGTTGCATGGGAGAAGCGTGAGGCTGTTTGGTGCGCTGGAGGGTCATCGGTAGAGAGGATAGCAGGAGAAGCACAGTAGGTAGGAGAAAATGGAAAATGTTTTGTGTTTGTGTGTTTCCTCCACCCCCGACCCCTCCTCCGATGGAGGAGGGGAGAATTCGCACAATGGAACATTTCTCCCCCTCTCCTCCGGAGAGGGGGTCGGGGGTG
>JACQCJ010000103.1 GCA_016201685.1 Candidatus Peregrinibacteria bacterium
CCCGTCGCTTCCCACACACTCGTGACGCCACCGTGCCCGAGAGCTCGCGCCTGGGCTGCGCACCAGAGTCTTCTCGTGCGCTCATCGAGATGGGGCGAGAGGAGCGCATAGCTCTTCTTCATAGCTGCCATGGTGGTTTCCATGGCTGTGAAGTGTAACAGTTATTGATTTACAAGTCCTAAGAAAGGAGGTGACCCATGACAGATGCCCAATCTGTTTTGTTGGGTGCGTTGGCCGGAACGCTTCTCGGAATAGCGTTCTTGGCCATTGGTTTCTCTTGGCTTAAATCGAAGGTCAAGAGATGCAAGAGCCAGTAATGGTTCTTGCAACAATAACCCGGTTCCGAAGGAGTGCCGGGTTATTTTGAAACAGACTCGCAAATTTTCTTCCTCCACCGCGGCCAGTAAGGCCGCTCCCCAGTTTCAAAATTATTCAATCTCCAACTGCACTCCGGATTTTTTGGCCCATCAATCCCATTGGCATTTGCTATCAAACACTCCACAGTGACAATCTCCCCACAGGTTTCTTCGCTCTCCTTGCGAGGGTCGCTTCTTCTGTCGAGTGCGCGGAAATGTTGAGGAGCACGCCGATGCCGCAGAGGAGGGACAGGAGCGAGGAGCCTCCGTAGCTGATGAAGGGCAGAGTCAGTCCCGTGAGCGGGAAGAGCCCCAGGTTCACGGAGATGTTCACGATCGTCTGGATGGCGATCCACGTCGTGATGCCCGAAGCGACGAGGAAGCCGAAGCGGTCGGGGGCGTGTCGCGCGATGCGGTAGCCCCGCACGATCAGCACCGCGTACATCATGAGCACGATGAGCAGACGGAAGAATCCCAATTCCTCCGCCATCGCGGCGAAGACCATGTCGGCCTGCACTTCCGGGAGGTAGCCAAACTTCTGGATCGATTTGCCGTATCCCACCCCGAAGAACCCGCCGCTGCCGATCGCGATGAGAGCTTGCTTGATTTGGTAGCCGAACGTCTCCTTGATCGACAGGTCATTGGGGAAGAGGAACGCGACGAACCGCGCGCGGATGTATTGTTTTTCGAGGATGATCGGCAGCCCGATCGCGCTCGAAAGCGCGCCACCGAGGAGCAGCTGGAAGACGTTGCCGCCGGCGATGAAGAACATCGCCGAGCCGATGCAGGCGAGAATGAGGAATGTCCCCAAATCCGGCTCGATCGCGACGATGAACGTGCTCACGAGGAGCACGGCGACGAAAGGCAGGAATCCTTCCCGGAAGGTCCCGATCAGCTGTTCGCGCTTCTGCAGCCATACGCTCAAGTAGAAGACGAAGGTGAGCTTGAGGAATTCGGAAGGCTGGAACGAAAGCCCCCCCAGACGCAGCCAGCTGCTCGAGGTCCCCCATCCCGCATTGAAGCCCGGGATGAGCACGATGATGAGGAGAATGAGTGTTGCGAAGAAGAACAGGCGCGCGTGGCGCTCCCAGAAGCGGTACGGGATCATGCTCACGACCGCCATCGCGCCGAGCCCCATGAGCACGTGCAAAAACCCGCGCCAGAGGTAGAACGAATTGATGCCGTGCCCCGTCAGCCGCTGGGTCAATTGATAACTCTCGAACACGCTCACGCTCGCGATCATGGCCAAGCCGAAGAGCGTGAGCACGATCGTAATGCCGAGGAGCAGCAAATCCATCCGGCGGAACATGGCGAGGGAGTATAGAGAAGATGGAGCGTATGGTGCCAGTCATTGATCGGACGAATTGATAATTGAAAATTGATAATTGATAATGCGCTAGAAATGCACGATCTTGAACTGCTGCCATAATTTTCAATTTTCCATTATCAATTTTCAATTTCTTCCCATTGCCGGCCTCGCTTGCGTGCTCGATCTTCTGATAATGGCCATCGTTGATCGTTTTTTGGATCACCGCGTCGCCATTGTCGGATCGTTCGCGGGTCTCGAGCGCTCGTTCAATGCCGGAGTGGCGTTCAGCGTGCATCTCCCAGCTCAGAGCTTTCTCGTGGTCGTCGCGCTCACGCTCGTCATTGTCGCCGCCATCCGTTCAGAGCGCACGCGCCTCAACGCCGTTGCATTCGGGCTGATCATCGGCGGAGCGCTCGGGAACATCCTCGACCGCGCGATCGATGGCCTCGTCACCGACTACATCCAAGTGGGCACGTTCCCCGTCTTCAACCTGGCGGATTCATGCGTGACGGTGGGGGTTGCGCTGCTGGCGGTGGAGATGGTTGTGGGGTGGTGGAGGCGAAGAAAAGATCCAAGAAGCAAGAGACAAGAGACAAAAGCATGATCAAATGACGATGATGAGAGCATTTGTTTCTTGTCTCTTGGATCTTGCTGCATGGCAGTCAATCTTCCCCTACAATGCACCTCCCTATGGACGTCACGTATCGCGTGCGTGGCGGCATTCCCCTGCGGGGAGATGTCGTCATCGGCGGCTCCAAGAACGCGGCGCTTCCGCTCATCGCGGCGAGCGTGCTCGCGGATGGCGAGACAGTGCTCACGAACGTCCCCAAGCTGCGCGACGTGGAGGCCATGCTGCGGGTGCTCCAGTTCCTGGGCGCGGAGACGAGCTTCGTCGACGGCACGGTGCGCGTCCGCGCGCAGAAGATCCGCAGCCAGCCGATCCCCTCCGAGTACGTGGGGAGCCTGCGCGGATCGATTCTGCTCCTGGGCCCGCTCCTTGCGCGGTTCGGGGTGGCGGAAATGGCGTACCCCGGCGGAGACATCATCGGCAAGCGGCCGGTGGCGGCGCATGTGGAGGCGCTGCGCCAGCTCGGGGCCGAGGACATGAGTAACGATGACGTCCTCCATCTCCAGGGGAAACTGCGACCGGGACACGTCATCCTCCCCGAGTTCTCCGTCACCGCCACCGAGAACGTCCTCATGGCGGCGGCGTTCCTCGATGGCACCACGACCATCGATCTTGCGGCCGCGGAGCCTCATGTCCAGGATCTCGAACGCTTCCTCGCCGCGATGGGTGCCTGCATCGAGGGCATCGGCGCCCACACGGTCACGGTTGCGGGCAGCCACATCCTCCACGGCGTCACGCACCGCGTGACGCCGGATTACCTGGAAGCCGGCTCCATCATCGTGGCGGCGCTCGTCACGCGCGGCAAAGTGCGCCTTCACGGCGTCGATCGTCTCCACCTCCTCTCCTTCCTCGACGCACTGCGGCGCTTTGGCTGCGTGTGGCGCTACGACGAAGACGAACAAGCGCTCTTCGTGGACGGCGAACTCTCGTCCCTCAAGGCCATGCAGGTGCGCACCAACATCTTCCCGGGCTTCCCCACCGATCTCCAGGCGCCCATCGGCGTCGCCATGACGCAGGCGAGCGGAGTCAGCCGCCTCTTCGAGCGTTTGTACGAAGGCCGCATGGCGTACCTCTACGAATTGGAGAAGATGGGCGCCCACGTCGAGATCCTCAACGCGCACCAGGCGCTCATCATCGGGCCCACACCTCTGCGCGGCCGCATCGTCGCGAGCAACGATGTCCGCGCCGGCGCCGCGATGGTCCTTGCCGCCCTCTGCGCCGACGGCGAAACGACGATCACCGACGTGCGCTACATCGAGCGCGGATACGACCGTTTGGATGAGAAGCTGAGGAGCTTGGGGGCGAAGATAGAACGTACGTAAAATGCCAAATTCCAAGCTTCCAAATTCCAGGAAATTTTTGAAGAGAACAATACTTGAAGATTCAATCTTGTTTTCTTTACGAATTGTTTGGGTTCTGGCTCTTGGAATTTGGCACTTTCCCTCGTATTGTGTCTCCTCTACCATCCGCTCCGATGTTGACCTTCACTTCCACCGGCGGCCCGAGTCTTCGCATCGCGGGTGCGGAGAAGGTCATGCTCGCGTTTCCCAAGGACGGCGCGGGGGCAGCGAAGGATGGTGCCCTTCTCCTTCTCGCTGTTCCGGAAGAAGAGCCGTCCCCCGGCATTCTCTCCTGGCCCGGCGAGTACAATCACTCCGGCATCACCATCCGCGGCATCGGGCACAACGAAGGCCAGCAAGTTTCCTACGTGGTGGATGCCGACGATCTCCGTGTCGCTCTCCTCTCCTCTCCGCTCCAGGATTGGACGGATCCGCAGATCGAATCCGTGGGCGAAATCGATGTCCTCGTGCTCCCCGCCGACGACGCGAAGATCGCGCACAAACTCATCGATGAATTCGACCCTCGTGTGCTGATTCTCACGCTCACAGGCAAGGAGAGCGAGGCCGTCCTCAAATCCATCGGCGGCACCGCGCAGCGTCTCTCGGAATACAAACTCAAGGGCCAGCTCCCGGCGGAGGGGCGGGAGGTGGTGGTGATGGAGAAGTGAGCAGATTTTCCATCGTGAAGATCGTACTACAGCGCGGCGCGAAGTTCTTCCACGCTGATCTCTGCGTCCTTCAAGATACTCTTCAACGTCTTTGGATGGAGGATCTTCCCTGCATGGAATGGTACGGTTGCTCTCCTGCCTTCGCCATTTCGGTAGACCCGATGGCTGCCGCTTTGGCGCACCAAAACAAACCCTCGTTTCTCCAATACGGGAATGATGTGTTTGAATGTGATGCGGGGGAGAACGGGCGTCATGGTCAATCGCCGAGAGTCACTGCCACCGTCGAAATACTGAGCGCAGGCGGAGAGGAAATCTGCTCGCGTTCTTCTTCTCGATCTTCCAGATGCAATTTGACGGCATCATTGATGTTTGCCATCACTTCCTCGTAACTGTCTCCTTGGGTGTAACAGCCTTGAAGAGCGGGACAGGAAGCTACGTAGCCGTCCGCGTCTTTCTCGATAACGATAGGAAAAAAATAGGTCTTCATCGCTCTCAGTATACTCCAATGAGAGAATATTCGCACTCTTCAATTTCCGGTTTTTCGCTTTCCCACCCATGGGTCTCGTGACATATCAAAGATTGCAGTAGTTGTATGCGGTACAATATATTCATGAATCCCTACGGACGCATTTTTCAATCTCTCAACGAGGCCGACGTGCGGTACATCGTCGTGGGCGGCGTGGCGATGAATCTCCTGGGCTATCCCCGCTTCACCGGAGACATCGATATTCTTCTGGCTCTCGATAAGGAAAATCTCGTGAGAATGGAGAAGCTCATGGGGAACATGGGATACCAAAAGCGACTGCCCATCGATATGCAAGAACTGGGAGATGAGAAAAAAGTTCTCAACTTGATGGAGCAAAAGCATCTCATTGCCTTCACGTTTCACCATCCTGATGAGCCGCAATTCGGCATTGACGTCATCGTCGGAGAATCCTTGCGATTCGAGCGCTACGCCGAGCATCGTGTTCTGGTGGATATATGGGATATATCCATTCCGGTGGTTTCCATCGATGATCTCATCGGCATGAAGAAAGCATCCGGTCGAAAAAAAGACGCCGATGACGTCGCCCTTCTGCTACAATTGAAAGGCCCATGAACGACGATCAATCCATCTCTTTCGATCTCGATTATCTCCGGCGCTGCAAGGCCAGCACGCCGGAACAGCGCCTCGATTGGCTGGCGGCAGCGCAGGAATTCGCGAGCGCGAAGAAGACGGTGCGTCCATTCTCCTTTTCATCAGAGAAAGCACCCAAGCGATAACATCATTCATTTCGATCACTCCGGCATTTTCCACGGCGAACGGAACGATAGTTGCAGATTCGCGATGGGCACAAGCCCCTTGGCGCACGGAGGTGCGTTCGTTCCAAAGAGCGGCGCGAGATCGGGGAATGTGGAGGCGGGATCGCCTACCATGATCATCGCCCTGCTCGCGATCGTGTCGTGCGTGTTGCGGATGAGAGGGTGCGTGCTTGGCAGGTACGGATGGGCGAATTCCATCAAGGGGCCGTAGGGCGAATGCTTCGCGAAGGCCACCATCCTCACCCCTTGCGACACTGCAAATCGTTCCAGATGGCAGGCGTCCAGGAGACGATCGAACTGTTGCGTGACGGAGGCGCGCGCGGCGAACCCATTCCTCCGCCATGCCTGCAATTTTTCCATATGCATTGGGCTGGGGTGGTAGAAGAGCACGAGAATGCCGAGCAGCAGTGCGACCGGGGCGAAGGCGAAAAGACTCGCGTGATCCGACCGGAGATGCGAAAGAAACGGCAGGATGAGAGCGGCATACGCCGGGCCTGCGAAGGCAAAGTGATAGTCGTTGTAGTTCCCCCCGCTGCCAACCGCCAAGCAGACGAGATACAGCGACGCTCCTGCCGCAAGGTGCCGCCAGAAAAGCGAGCGCCCCCTGCGGAACGCAGTGGCCATGAGGACGATCCACAGACACGTCCAAGAGACAAGCCATATTACCTGGCGCCAGTAGTACGCGCTCGGGCGTGCGCTATGATCTGCGATCATTCTCGTGGCATCCCATAGTACGTAGCCGCTGTGTAGAATATGTAGTAAGAGCAGAGACATGCCCAACGAGAACACGGCTGTTTTCCATCGATGATCCGTCGTCAGGAGTAAGGGGTAGAGTATCCAGAGCAGCAAGAGTACGAATCCCCAGAGAGGCGCTATGTAAAAATCGACGAGGTTGCCAAAAATTCTGCGCACCGCAAGACCTCGCATCAGAAGCGGTTCTGCGTGGAGTTCTTGGATGCGCATCTGCATGGCCGGGAGGTAGAGCGTGAAATAGGAATGGAAGCTGCCCAAAACCAAGAGGCCGAGCATTCCGAATACTCCCGCAAGAATGAGGGGGGCTAGAAACACCCGCACGAAGTGTCGAGCATCCTTCGCGAGCAGTAGCGCGGCAGCGAGGGCAACAAGGAGGAATGGCTCCTTCATTCCCGCAGTGCCAAGCAGCAGCAGTGACCGTGCGATGAGTGCAACGCGTGTCCGCTTGCCTTCGTAGCCGATGCTCAGGACGTAGAGAATGCCGAAGAAGCTGCCAAATGATTCCGTCTGCAGCGCGCCGCTGTGTTCTTCCACATAGAGCATGAGTTGAATGCTGAAGAGCACCACGATGCCCGTGATCACTCCTCGCCAGATTTGAGCTTCCATTCGCCGTGTTTGTCGCCATGCGTACAGGCCGAATGCCGCCGGGATCCCAGCAAATCCCAGAACCTCCACCGCCGTTGCAAGCCGTTCGCCTCCCGTGAACAGGAGTGAAAGAGCCGCCAGCAGGAACATTCCCGGCGGCTTCGATTCGAACAGATCCACGTAGGGCTTCAGTCCGTTCAGCATGCCTCGGCCGATGATGGTGTAGAGCAGATAATCCTCGTGTACGGGCCCCCGCGCCTCATTCGCAAGCATGAAGAACAGATCCAGGAGACCCTTCACCATCACCATTGCCCCGAAAATCAGGAGAATCCAGAGCAGCCATATCCGCCACTGTCGAATTCTCAGAGTGCGCATGACAAGGATTCTACAGGAATTGATCCATGGCATTCTCTGACGTTCAGAAACTGGTGACCCCGGCGGGAATTGAACCTGCATTTACCCCTTAGGAGAGGGTCGTTCTATCCATTGAACTACGGGGTCGGTAGAGCGTTACTGACCTACTCTACTTCTTTCAGAGCCCTCGATACACGTCTTTCCGATGCCCGATGCGGATGATGGTGATGATGCGGATGTGCGAGGCGACTTCGTACACGATGCGGTAGTTTCTCACGCGTATACGGTAGTGATGATCGTACCCTTGAATCTTTTCCACTCCGGATGGAAACGGATCGTGCGCCAACGCGGCGATGCGCTCGCGTATGGCATCAAGCACGAAGCGAGGAAATCGCCGAATCTCACGCAGGACCGACTCCTTCAGAACGATGCGATAGCTGGTCATGGTCGTTTTACCGGAAATGCTCGTTCGAAGGGCACAGTTTTCTCGTGTTTCCGCGCCTCGATCGCCGCGATATCTTCCATTTCTTCGAAGGCTCGCATGAGCATTTCATATTCTTCGGGAGGTACGAGCACCGACTTCGGTTTGGAATTGACGATCAGCATCACCGATTGATCATCGGGGATCGCCTTCGCTCCGTTGAGCTTGAGCGCCTGTAACGTGATGGTCTGAATTTGGTGCATAATAGAGAGGTTATAAAACACCTTTATTGTACTCTTTTTCTCGATCGTCACAAGCAGAACCGCTCCTCATCTTTGACGACGTTTCGGCCGAGCCGTTCGTCTCGTTTCAGGCAGGAAATCCCACATCATCTGCCACCAGATTCTGTAACTCTCCGCGAGACGGGGGCTCACCATCACGAAAATCGTCAGGTCGTCAGCCACTGTCCCGAAACCGAGCCCTGTGAAGGTGACGACGTGATCGCCGAAGACTTCGATCGCCGATTCGCTCGTGTACTTCTTGGGGGCGAATTTGTAGGGCTTTCCGACGATGTTCGGGACGTGAGGAGCTTTCTCCTGCACCTCCCAATCGAAGATATGGTGAAAGCGAATGTTCTTCTTCCGCGCTTCCGCGAGGAACCATGTGGTGAATGTTTCCAGGCGCGGATCGAACCAGCCGCCCTTTGCGCCGAATTCGTACATGTCTTCCTCCACTTTGAGCGCCTCTCTGAGGTAATTTTTCATGCCTTCCAAGCCTTTGAAGATGTACGCGCGCTCCGGCGCGCGATGTTTCCGATACGTGGCCAACAGATCAGGTAACTCGGCTTTCAACCGCGATTGCTTCTCTTCGACGAACTCCAAGAATTTCCCCGGGTCCACGGCTTCGTACAGGGTCTCGCGTTGGCCGAACACTTCGTACACCAGTCCCTTTTCAATCAAGCGATGCAGCGCGTCGTAGGCATTGCTTCGGTGCACCTTCGAGCGCAGCGCGATCGTCGATACTCCCGATCCTCCATACACGATCAGCGCGTGGTAGATCTTCGCCTCATTCATACTCAAGCCCAGGTCTTCGAAGAGGTGAGTACTCATGTCGCCATAGTAGCTACACCTTCGTAGTCTTGGCTACAAATAAATAAAATATAACATTTTATCGTATTTGTCATTCTATCGATTGCCATGGCGATAATGTCATTTGCTAGCGGTTATCTTCTCTTGCTCGCCTTCGGCGCGGCGATGATTGTCATTACTTTTCTCGGTTCTCGGACAGAGACGTACCGGAAGACACAGGTGGGATTTCTCGCGGCAGGGAGGAACGTGCCGTGGACGCTGGGGGCGTTCTCCATTGCCGTCTCGTGGATCTGGGCTCCGGCGCTGTTCGTCAGTGTGCAGGAAGCATTCCAACAGGGCATTCCTGGTATTTTCTGGTTCACGTTTCCCAACATTCTGTGCCTTTTCATCATGGCGCCGCTTGCGCTGCGGGTGCGGGAGTACCTGCCGGAAGGCTACACCCAGCCGGAGTGGATCCGTCGTCGTTTCGATGAGCGAACGCACAAGATGTATCTCATCCCTTTCTTCTGGTATCAGCTCATGGCGGTGACGGTGCAGCTGTACGTGGGAGGCAGCATTTTTCATCTCCTGACGGGAGTGCCATTGCAGGCCGTGATGATCATCATCCTGCTCTTCACGTTGGCTTACTCGGCGATTTCCGGCATGCGCGCATCGATCATTACGGATTTCCTCCAGTACGCGATGATCATCCTCGGCGGCCTTCTTGTGTTGCCGTGGACGATCTGGTCGGCCGGCGGTCTTGGTGCCGTCCTCAAAGGAATCGGCGGCATCACCGGTCAGCACACGAGCATCTTCGATCCGGGAGTGGCCTTTTCCTTCGGCATCATCACGACCATCGGCCTCATCTCGGGAGTTCTCTCCGATCAGCAACACTGGCAACGCGCCTTCGCCATCGAAAAATCGCATCTGCGGATCTCGTACATCGTCGGTGGCGTCCTGTTCGGGATCGTCCCCCTCTCGCTCGCCGCTCTCGGTTTCCTCGCCGCCAATCCCGCGGTGGGAGTTTCCCTCCCCCAAGGCGCCGATCCATCCATGATCGGCATTCTGGTCGTGGCGAAGTTTCTCCCGGCCTGGGCCGTCGCCGCATTCGCCGTGATGTTGCTCGCCGCTCTCTGCTCCGTCCTCGATTCCGGCATGGTCGCAGCAGCGTCGCTCTATGCCGTGAATTGTTGTCCATACACGTCTGCGGAACGCTCTCTTCTGAACAAGCGTTTTCTTCGTGAGTCTCTGGATGAGAACGATACGATCATCCAGGCGCAGTTGGATAGGAAGGTGATTCGGAGGAGCAGAATCGGGATGATCGGGATCAGCGCCGCCGGATTGGCCGTTGCTCTCGGGGTCATCTATACTCGTTTCACTAAGGATCCACCGATAAATAACTTCTAAATCTTTGGTTGGAGGAGCATACTGCACTCCATGACTCCCGCCCTCGTACTTTCACTCGAACAGAGCATCGGCCGGAAATACGACATATTGAAAACGACGATGAATGAACGGCAGC
>JACQCJ010000101.1 GCA_016201685.1 Candidatus Peregrinibacteria bacterium
CCTACGTGAAAGGCCGAGTTGTGACGAAGCAAGAATTCGCCACGCTCTCGCTCACACGACAAGCGTTCCATGGCGAGTGGAATTACACGCTGACCCCACGGAGTAGATCAGTCTGAATCGAAACAGTTGTTGGCTTACGAGACCTTAGGCGATGTGTATGAAGGATCTATAATATTGTGCTCTATTTTTACAAGACTGCAAGGAGCAGCGACTGAATTCTGTTACTCTCTTCTTCTCCATGAAGATCCTTCTTGTCGGCGGCGGCTCGGTGGGGCACTTGGCTCCTCTCGCTGCCGTATGGGACGCGATCAAGACAAAACAATCGAATGCTGAAGCTCTTGTCATCTGCACGCGGAAGGAGGCAGATGCGGACTTTCTCCGGCACGCGGGAATTCCGTACCGACAGATCGACGATGCGAAGAATCCTCTGGCGTTCCTGCGATCCATTCGCAAGGCTCAAAGAACGCTCAACGATTTTTGTCCGGACGTGGTCTTCTCCAAGGGCGGCGCGGTGAGTGTCCCCGTCTGCATCGCAGCATGGCTCCGAAAGATTCCGGTCGTTCTCCATGAATCCGATGCGGTGAGCGGCAGAGCGAATCGGTTCGTCGCGCGCTTCGTGGACGTGGTGTGCTCAGGATTTCCTACTGCAAATGAAGTGCGAAACGAGAAACGAGCTAACGAGCTAACGAGCAACAGTATCGTGACCGGCAATCCCCTCCGCCCTGAGGTGACGCACGGCTCGCGCGAACGCGGACTTGCGATCACCGGTCTCACGGGGGTGCGCCCGATTCTGTTGATCCTGGGGGGAAGCCAGGGGGCCGAGACGTTCAATGCCTTCGTGAGGGATCACCTGGACGATCTTCTGAAGACGATGGATATCGTGCACCTGACGGGAATGAGGAAGACCGGCGCACCTCTTCGCCCGGGATACTGGTGTGCGCCGTTCGTGCATGAGGAATTGGCTCACCTTTACGCGATTGCGGATTTTGCGCTCAGCCGCGCGGGTGCGGGCGCCATCGGGGAACTTGCGGGGAGTGGCATCCCGACAATCTTGGTCCCCCTCGAGGGCTTGGCCCAGAATCATCAACTTGCGAATGCTCGAAGGGCTTTCGCGATCAGCAATTGCATCGTGGTCCGCCAGCATTCTCTGGAGAGCAAGCTGCTGCCGCTCCTCATGGCGCTTGCAAGAGATGCAAATCGCCGAGAGATGCTCTCACAAGACATGCGCGCACTCGCGACGCCGAATGCCGCCACACACCTTGCAGATATTCTCATCAAGACGGTTTCGGCGCGTTCTCCATCGACGTCGAAACGGGCATGAGCGCCGATGCCTCGGACGGAGACTATTCCGTGCAAAAACGTCGAGGCGAGCAGCAGATCGACAAAGTGAAGAAGTGGCGCAAAACATCTTGCATAGTCCGTCCCGCCTGTCTACCCTCGATGCGGTATGCACAAATCTCACCTCTTCATCATTCCTCTCTTTGCGCTGGCGTTCTTGCTCGCGGGCTGCGGCTTTTCGACGGGCCAGAACCCCGCATCCGGGCAGCGGATCACGTTCGACGGCACGCTCCTCACGGGAAAACATACCGTGATCCTCCACACGACGAAGGGCGACATCACCATGGAGCTCGACGCCGACGCGGCGCCCAAGTCGGTGACGAACTTCATCACACTCGCCAAGAACAACTACTACAATGGCCTCACCTTCCACCGCATCATCCCCGGCTTCATGATCCAGGGGGGTGACCCCAAAGGCAACGGGGCTGGCGGCTACAGCATCTATGGCGACACGTTCGGCGATGAAATCAGCGCGAAGTCTTACAACCTCGACAGGCAGGTGATCAAAGATCTCGCCAAAGGACAGCCTGTTCCCGAGAACATCAAGAACCTGACACTCGAGCAGTTCTACGAGAAACAGGGCTACGTCTATGACAACACCTTGCACTCACTCCCCATGGAGCGCGGCGCGCTCGCAATGGCGAATCGGGGGCCGAGTACGAACGGGAGTCAATTCTTCATTATTCAAGCACAGAAGACCTCGTGGCTCGAGGGCAAACATACGATCTTCGGACACGTGACGAGCGGCATGGACGTGGTGGATGCGATCGCGCAAGTGCAGCGCGACAGCAGCGACCGCCCGGTCACGCCGGTGACGTACACGGTGCAGGTCGTCAATTGAACTGCAATCGGTTGATTGGTTTATTCGTTTCTTGGTTGATTGGAGAAGATGCTCCAAGAAATCAGCAAACCAATCAACCAATAAACTTCTTTCCGTCTTGTTGTATCATCTCCTCGATGCGCACTCGCTTTCCTCCTTCTCCCACGGGCTTTCTCCATGTGGGAGCATTGCGGACAGCGCTCTACAATTACCTGCTCGCGAAGCAAGCGAAGGGAACATTTCTCCTGCGCATCGAAGACACCGATCAGGAACGAAGTGTGGAGGGCGCCGTGGAGAACATTCTTCGTTCTCTGGACGCGGCCGGGATTCCGCCGGACGAGGGAGTGGTGCTACGAGACGGGCGAGTGACGCAGGAAGGACAGAAGGGGCCGTACTTCCAATCGGAGCGTCTGCCGCTCTACCGCCGCTACGCCGATACGCTCCTAGAGAAGGGGCATGCCTACCGGTGCTTCTGCACCCACGAGCGCCTGGACGAGATGCGGAAAGCCCAAGAAGCTCGCAAGCAGGCGCCGATGTATGATCGACAATGTCTCCGCCTCTCGAGCGATGACGTTGCGACCAAACTGAAGGATGGGGTGCACCACGTCATCCGAATGAACGTTCCCCACGAGCGAATCATTCGTTTTGAGGATGACATTCGGGGAACGCTCACATTCCAGGGACATGCGGTGGACGACCAGGTGCTCCTCAAGAGCGACGGCTTCCCCACGTACCATCTCGCGCACGTCGTGGACGATCACTTGATGGACATCGATCTGGTGCTGCGCGGTGAGGAATGGCTCTCGAGCCTCCCGAAACATCTGCTCCTCTTCGAGTTTCTGGAGTGGAAGCCGCCGCGCTACGTGCACGTCTCGCTCCTCCTGAACAGAGATAAGACCAAGCTCAGCAAGCGCCAGAATTCGGTGGCCGTCGAAGAGTACTTCGCGAAGGGATTCCTTCCAGAAGCGCTTTTGAACTTCCTCGCGCTGCTCGGATGGAATCCAGGAACAACTCAGGAGATCTTTTCTCTCGACGATCTCATCGAGCAGTTCTCCCTCGAGCGCGTGCAGAAGTCCGGAGCGATCTTCGACCTGGAGAAGCTCACGTGGCTCCAGGGCCAATGGATGCGCAGAATTCCACTTCTCGCGTTTGCCGCTCGCATCCGAAAGATCGTGGAGGACAAATTCTCGAAAGCGAAAACTGATGACCGATTCGAAGAGAAAGCCGAGCTGATCCAGGAACGCATCACGTTCTTCCACGAAACGCCTGCGATGCTCTCCTTCTTCTACGAGGAACCGCGCGTGACTCTTGAATTGCTTGCGAATGAGAAACAGAAAGTGACGCGTGAACTTCTCCCGAAGATTTTCGAAACGCTTGAAACCATCTGCAAATCGATCAGTGAGAAAGAATGGACGAATGACATCCTCCTCGCGCGCGCCCGAGAAGCCACGGAGAAGGAAGGTCTGAAGCTCGGCCAACTCCTCTGGCCGCTGCGTGCCTCGCTCACCGGCCTCCCCTACAGCCCCGGCGCGACCGAGGTGGCGGCATTGCTGGGGAAAAAGGAAACAATGGAACGCCTGCGGAATGCGAAAACCACGATCGGATGATGTTCGATTCGGCTTATTTGTAAACGAAGCATTTGCTGATTACAGTCTTTACAAACGCAGCCTGAAAGGCTGCTCTCCCTCAGAAAATATTTTTATCTCCTGAGGAGCGGGCATACTTGCCCGCGGAACTCAGTGAGAAAAATCTTAGGACAATCTTCAATCAAATGGATATCCAGGCAAATATCCCCATCGGCCGCAAGACCACGATGCGCATCGGAGGAGATGCTCGCTACTACGCCGAGCTCGCATCAAAGCAGGACGTCGAAGAGGCGGCGACATTCGCTCAATCGAAAAATATTCCGCTGATTGTGCTCGGGGGGGGCTCGAACACAATCTTTGCCGATGGAGTGATCGAAGCGCTCGTGGTGAAGATCACAAATGACACAGTGGCAATCAGTGAAAGCCGAGTGACGGTCGGCGCCGGAAAAATTCTCGCGTCTCTCCTGAACGAACTCGCGATGAACAATCTCGATCTCTCGCCGCTTACGGGAATTCCGGGGACAGTGGGCGGCGCGGTCTTCGGGAATGCGGGACAGGGGCCACAGGGAATCTGGATCGATCGCTTCGTGGAATCGGTGGTGGCGTTCGTTGATGGAGAATGGAAGATGTTCTCAAGAGCCGAGTGCAATTTTCGCTATCGCGAATCTCTGTTCAAAGATTGCGCTTCCACCCGAAGTCCGAAGTCCGAAGTCCGAAGTCCAATTCTCTGGGGAGCAACTCTCATCGTCCCATCGCGTCCGGCAGATGAGGTGAAAGCCGAGATTGAGCGACTGATCAACAAGCGCATCGAGACGCAGCCGCACCTCAAGACCGCCGGCTCGTGCTTTAAGGCTCTCCCCGACGGAACGCCTGCGTGGAAATTGATCGCTGCCGCGGGGCTGCAGGGACTCACAATCGGCAGCATTCAGGTGAGTGAAAAGCATGCGAATTTCCTGCTGAATGTCGACAAGGGGACATTCGCCGACACGGTCGCGGTCGTTGAGAAGATTCGACAAAATGTTCCCGACATCGCGGGAGTGGAGATGCGGTTCTATGGAGAGAATGGAACGCTGGCACTATGACGCGTGCAATCTGAGTGCCCGATAGGTGAGCGCGAGACGAAAGTGTTCTCGACTCCATTTTTGATACGCTTCGATACTGACACCTATCCCCATGTGCGTCAGATCGCTGCGAAGAAGATTCATGCAATGGTCATCGGACCGAAACCAATCACGAATCATATCTCCCACCAGACGATCGAGATCGGCGTAATCCCAACGATGGGCGACATTCTCTACCTGACCGGGTCTTTGCGAGGGGCATGAATGAACGCAGTGTCGAATCTTCAAGATGTGCCTTGAAAGACCTGCGGCATGTTCGCCGATCTCCTCATGCTGATATAACGAGCCAACACCGCATTCACTGCGAATTGCATTGACCGTCCAGAAGGCCACGCCTTGAGCGTATCGCTCGGCATCGTTCATAGGAGGTTTGGTATACCCTTCCGGAACATTTTTCTCAAAAAAGAGGCCCTGAAGAGCCTCTTTTCTCTTGAGCAAAGCTCGAATGTTAGAACGGCAGATCCGACACTTTCACTTCGGAGGCGTAGGCGATCTCCGGCACTTCGATGGAGGGAGCCTGTTCTGCTTCTGATGGGGCAGAATCTTGCGATTCGTTTTGAGTACGCGACCTCACTGCATCTGCTTGAAGGGACGATTCCGCGAGCGGATGCTTGGCGCCGAGCAAGTGGACGGCATCGGCGATGATTTCTGTCGTGTAGCGCTTGCTGCCCTCCTTGGTTTCCCAGCTGCGCGTTTGGACGCGGCCGGAGGCGAACACGCGATTGCCTTTCTTGATGGTTTTGCTCACCTCTTCGGCAAGCGAGCCCCAGATGACGACGTTGTGGAATTCCGTGCGCTCGCGGTCTTCATTCGTGGACTTGTCCTTCCACCGCTCGTTGGTGGCCACTCCAAGCGTGAGCACCTGCTGGCCGCCGGTGGTGGTGCGCATTTCGGGATCACGGGTCACGTTGCCGATGACCTCGGCGTGGTTCACGGAACAACCGAGTGATGGCGCGTTCTCGGGTGAGGGGAGCTGGCCGTTCTTGGGATCGAGCATGATGAGATCCATGCCGATGATCTTGGTCTTCGATCTCTTTTCATTGGTCTTCTCGTCCTGCCAACTGTCGGTCTGGAGGCGACCGGCGATGAAGAGTTGGCTGCCGGCATGCACGAAGCGCCCGGCGACTTCCGCCATCGGTCCCCAGAGGGTGACGGTGTGGAAGCCCTTGCCCTCGAGGATTTCGCCGCGTTCGGTTTTGAAGCGGTAGGGCGCGACGAGATTGAGATCGGTGACGCTCGTGCCATTGGGTATTTGACGGACGGTGACGGGTTGTGTTTGATAGCCGATGATGTGGACCCTATTGAAGGAGAACATGTCTCTGAGGGGAATGGGAGTAAAGGATGTCACGATCTGCGCTGGATGTCCTGCGACCCGGGTTCGAGGATCACTGGCCAGTCGAGACGTGCACAGTTGTACACCCAATCGCGGCATGGGCAAGGAGAATCACTTGAAATTTGGAAGATTTATTTTGAAACGAATGCGAAGAATTCAGACTTCAGAATTCAGATTTCAACAAGAGACGATTGAATTTCTTGGAATTTCACTGAGCTCTGAATTCTGATTTCTGATTTCTCATCAGAGATCATTTCCCATTTTCCGCAATTTCCGACGCAGGCCTGATGGTCGTTTTTCTGCTAGAATATGAGGATTTTCGAGATTCACACCCCTCACTGGCGGTTTCGGGTTGTCCCACTCCTCACGTGCTTCTTCGCAGCGGGGATGGCAACGGCCGCGCAGGCGGATCCGTTCACGATTCCCTCGGCCTCGCCGCAGAGCTTCGAGGAAGTTCAGCAGGTTGTGACGCAGGCGATCCCCGCCTACCTCACGACGGCCCAGTGCGGCGGTTGGAATAATGACGGGGAATCGGTACAGGGCACGATCGCGACGGTGACGGGGGCGCCGGGGATGAAGGGGGATCCGCTCGGGAACATGCAATCGGGGATGGCCAGGCGCATCGAGGATGACGGAACCCCGGGCAGCGGCTTCCAGTTCCCCGACAGCGTTGTAGGAAAAACGACGGCATGCGAGAAAGACACGAGCGAAGTGACTGTGCATATCTGGTGCGAGGGGAAGGAACCCAACGATCGCAGCTGCACGAAACAGGTCGCATCCCCACTCTTCCAGGATCCGTACGCCTGCCTCTACCCGGGGCCAAAACAGCCGCCGCTCACGGAGAAGATATGCCAGGAATTCTGCGATTGGCTCAATACGGATGAGTGGCAGTACACCGACTGCAGAAATGTCGTCCCCGATCAATTCGATACCAGCAAGCCTCCGAAACCCACGCACTGGAAATGCGATGATAATCCAAAAAAACCCGAGAAGAAATGGGTCTGCACCGAGCAGTGGGTCAAGAATCCTCCCACGCAAGAACCGAACTGCCGTCCGTACCCCAAAGAGAATGTGAAGGAGTGCAAAGGACAGGAATGCCGATGCCCGGGGCCGGGATGCCTGCAGGCACCGAACGGTAATGATTACCAATCCTTCTACCGCAAATACACGATCACGACGTCGCGGCAGGGGATAAAGGAAGTTCCCAAAGACGCGCTGAAGACGGTGTCTGCGGAAGCGGCCTGCTATGGCTTCTACGACGAATTCGACCCCAAGACGCGCCAGACGAAACCGGAGGAGGATGAACGCTGCATCCTGAATATCAAAGACCCCTTCGATCCGAAGTCTCTGACCGATACGCAAAAGGGGAAGGGGATCTTCGCAATCACTCCTCCGCCACCCGATCTCTTTCCGCCGGCTCGCAACCCGTTCTTCAATACCAATGTTGATCTCTGGTATCCCAATCTTGGCGGCGCGCTCTCGTTCCTCTCGCTTCCCGTCTTCGACGGCAGCCTGAGCGATGCGCTCCTCTCGCCGGACACGGCGTGGCTGCTCTCCTCCACGCAACGAGGAGATCCGCAGCGCCCGCTCGCGTGGGACGGCACGTTGCGCGCCGTGGACGACACGGTCAGTAACGGGAAGAAGGATTTGATCGAGCAGGGATCGAAGGGAGGAAGGGGAGACGCGCGCCCGTTCACGCGGTGGTGGCAGCAATTCCAAATCGATGCGCACCGGCTCTTCACGCCCGCAACCGTGCATCTGCGCCTCCCCGCCGCGTGGGCCTTCAGCCTCGAGCCCCTCCATCCGGTTGCAATCTCGCTCGAGCAAGGCGCGCTCGATCCGCGGATGCAGGCGATCGACGTGCAATTGCAAGCGAGCGACGATCTCCCCGGCATCCTCTCGACGTATCTGCAGCAGACGGTTCTCCTGCCGATGCGGGAGGAACCCGTGCCCGTGGTGGTGCCGCTGGGGGAGCCCTCGGAATTCCGCGCCTACGCGCAGCGGTGGATGGAATGGAAAGCGAACCGGCTGTTGCTGGGAAAACCCGTCCCTCCCCAGGTGGACCAGTTGATCGCGACCCTCCTCTCGTACGCCGTGCAGATTGAGGAAGTGCGCAGCCTGCGTGCGGATCTGCCGGGCATCCTCGGGGGGATTGCGGCGAAGCAGACAGATCTCTTCTCAACAGTCGGGCAGTGGATGCTCGCGAATGCCCAACAGTACGGCATCTTCCTCAAGCTGGCGCGCGTGCGCATGGAGCTGCAACAACAATGGCAAGGCATCGCCCAGACGTACGCGCAGTTCGCCGACAGCGCGAATATGCCGTGGTGCAGGAACGATCGCTTCACGACCCCC
>JACQCJ010000102.1 GCA_016201685.1 Candidatus Peregrinibacteria bacterium
AAATCGACGCGTTCGCCTGGGTCGATCGTTCGCAACTCCGTCTCTACATCAAGCGGAAAGCGTACTTGGATCTCGTGGGGCGGCTGTATCGAGAAGCGCTCCAAAATCTTGAAAGGCATTCATGATGCATTTTCAATTATCAATTATCAATTTTCAATTCACTCATGCATCTTCGCTCACTCTCCCTCACGCAGTTCCGCAGTTACGACAATCTCGCGCTCGATCTCTCGGGTTCTGCGCTCCATTTGTTCGTGGGGAAGAACGGCAGTGGCAAGACGAATCTGCTGGAGGCGATCGGCATTCTCTCGCTCTCCAAATCGTTCCTCAACGCGGAGGAAGAGCACTTGGTGCGATGGGGCGGGGAGTTTTTCCGCATCCGGGGAGAAACGGAAGCGGACGGCTGTGAGCAGGGAACCATCGAAGTCGTCAGCCAGTTGCAGCCGCGACGAGCGAAGGCGTGTTTCAAGAATGACGTCCGCATCGGCGTTACAGACCTCATCGGGCATTTTCCTACGGTCACATTCCTGCCCCAGGACCTGGAGCTCTTCACCGGACCGCCTGCCGAGCGCCGGCGCTTCCTCGACCAAATTCTCTGCCAAGTGAGCGGGGAGTACCTCGAAGCGCTCATGGCATGCCAGAAAATCCTCAAGCAGCGAAACACGCTTCTCAAAGCGATCGCATCGGGTCGCGCGTCCGAGAATGAGCTTTCGCCGTGGGATGCGGCGTTTGCACGGAAGGGGAGCCTCGTCACGCTCAAGCGGCTCGAGCTTGTCGAAACGTTCGGCCTCGCGCTCGGGGAAGAGTTGCGTGCACTTGGGGAAGGATGGTCGGAGGTGCGCATTGCGTACGAGCGCGCGGGCGAGGGGCGTACGCGGGAGGTGATCTCGGCGGAATTGATCGAAGCTCTCATCCGGTCACGCGAACGCGATGTTCTTCTCCAATCGACGGGGGCGGGTCCGCATCGCGAGGATTGGACGATCATGATCGACGAGCGAGCGTTCCAGACGTTCGGCTCGCGCGGGCAGCAGCGGATCGCCGTGCTCGCGCTGATCTTTCTGGAGGCATCCTATGTGGAACTGCGCAGAGGCGAGCGGCCGCTCATTCTCCTCGATGACGTCTTCTCCGAGCTCGATCGTGACCATCAAGAACACGTCCTCGCATCCTTCGCCTGCAACCAGATTCTCATGACCGCTCTTGATGTACAGCCGGGGGCGGAATCTGCATGTATTTGGGAAGTTGGTGAGGGGAAAGTGATTACGAATGAGGCTTCGATACGCCCCGCTGTGTCATGCTGAGTAGCGAGGCACCGCAGTACTGAGCGTATCGAACACGACCAGCGGGGCTACTCAGCCTGACAACAGTGCTACACTCCTGGGCGATGGAAGACCGACGTTTCCTTCACGAAGGCGAGCGTCTGCTCGCGAGCCTGCGCCCGTCCGCGGCGAATCTCGTCGTTGACTTGATCCGAGGGCTTCTCGATACATTCCTCATCAGTTTGGTACTCCTCGTGATCCTCACGGTGATCTGGTGGTTCTCGTTCGCCGCCTCGCCACTGTTGTTCGTGATGGCACTCCTCGTGCTCATCGTCCTCTTCGCCGTGAGCTACCGTCGATGGCGACTGTGGTCGCACGCCACCTTTCGCGTGACCACGGAGCGCATTTTGCTTCAACACCACGCGTCGCTCTTCGCCTCCCACCTCACAACGATCAAATGGCCCCAGTACCAGGAGAGCTTTATCGAGCGGCCGACGATCCTCGATCTCCTCTTCCGCGCCCGTCCCATCGGAATTCGTTACGGCACGGCCGATGCGCAGCTCAAAACGTCCTTCCCGTCGCTGCGCTACGCCACCGATCTTAAGCATTACCTCGACAAGGTCGACAGCGCCGCGCGGAAGGGGCACATGGATGAACAGTCATTGCGGCCGTTCGTCGCGAAGCCAAGGGGGCGGCGCGACGCCGAATTGAAAATTGAAAATTGAGAAATTGAAAATTACTTTCCATCTTCAATTTTTCATTATCAATTCGCGCGCCACAAGCGCGCCATACAACGCCATTGCCAACGCATCCGCCGCGTCGTCCGGTCGTGGAATTTCCGCAAGCTTCAGCATGCGCATCACCATGTCCTGCATCTGGCGCTTGTCGGCTTTCCCGTCACCCGTGATCGCGGCTTTGAGCTGGAGCGGACTCGGCTCGAGGACGGGAATTCCCGCATCGCTCAGGGCGAGGAGGATGACGCCGCGGCCGTGCGCCACGTCGAGGGCCGTACGTACGTTCGTCGCGAAGAAGAGTCGTTCTACCACTGCCAGATCTGGTTCACAGTCGGTGAGAAACTCAGAGAGATCGGTGTGGATCTCCCGCAGTCGATCGGAGAGGGAAGTGCCGGCGGCAGTCGTGATCGTCAGCCACTCGACGACGCGGAGGTCTTCGCGTGAAGCGACATCGATCACGCCGAGTCCTAACGTCGCAATGCCGGGGTCGATACCGAGGATGCGCATGGAAAAATCTTCCCCCAGTCTCGGGGATTTTCGCAATCCCTTCGAGTTGATCAGAGTCACATTTTCTGCTATCCTAAGAGGAAAATCACGTATGGAAAGCTTGCTTCGTCACCGGCACTTCGTGGCAGCACCGCTCGTCCTCGCGACGATCTCACTGGCCATGCTCTCGAGCCTGTACCGGTCATCGCTTGTGCATGGCATCCAGGCTTCCATGATCGGCCCGATCGGCGCGGCGACAGGGGATGTGACGCTCACGCCGGGCGGCGAAGTTTCATTGCTCCTCTCCCGCGGCGGGTCACTGGAATTCTCCGGGGAACATCCGGTGCTGAAGGAAGGGACGCTCCTCATCCAGGGGAGGGGACGCCTCGCGCTTGAGGCGGGCTCCGCGATGATCTCCGGATTCGCCGGGGCGATTCATGTGACGATGCATGAGCGTTCTCTCACCGTCGCATCTCTGACGAGTCCCGCGCTTGTCCAGATGGGGCCGGAGCGCGTCCTCGTTCCCGTTCACACGCAGTGGAGAACGGACAATGTCGCGTTTCTTGCATCCATGAACGACGGATGGTCCGCGTGGGCCAGAGCGCGGGAGCTGTTTCCATTGCCGGATGACTTCGTTGCGGATCAGACAAGAGCAATTGTCGCGCTTCCCGTTCCACGAGACGAACTTCCTCCCGTGGATCCGACGACGTCGTTTCCTGATGTTTCGCTTCTGCGTCTTCCCTCTGCACAAGATCGATACAGGGAAGATCAGGCGATGGAGTTCTTCTCGATGATTCGCTTCCGCATCGATGCGAATGATCTCGCGGGCCTCCACGAACTTCTCACGGATCCCACTCGCTCTGCGATCCTCCTGCATTCCTCGCACAGTGCTTGGGCTCTCGAAATCCTTCTTTCTCGCACGCAGGGACACCCTCCGCTGGCGCAGGAACTTCTGCCCGCGACACTGAAAACGAGCGACGCCGTGCTGCCGCTCCTCCTCTCCATCCATCCCGATTTCTCTGCTTCCGCGTGGCCGTTCCTCTCCGCGCATGAGGCGAATGGCGATACGGCTCTCCGTTTGTTCAGTTTCCCCTCGAGCGACGATCTTGCCTCGACGCTGCCGGCGATTCTCGAGCGGCAGTGGGAAGACGAGACGCGCGCATTCGCCGCAGCGCAGAAAGAGCCGAGCTCTTTCCTGACATCATTCGCGTCCATGCTTCTGCATCTCATCGATCGCTTTGAGCGCCTGGGGTATCCCGAGCGGGCGCAGCGCTACGGCACCTTCCTCCGCTCGCTGACAGAGAGCGTTTTGTCCTCACTTCCTCCCGATCTCCAAGCGCGTTTGCAGCAGCTGGGGCAAAGCGACTTCAGCTCGACCCTGTTGTCCATTTCCACAGCGCCGCCTTCGGCGACGTCCCTCTCCGCAGCGAGCACGGCGGCTTCCGTGCCAAACGCGGCCCAGTTGGAGCGCGACGTACACGAGCTTCTCCAGGGCGCGGAGGCTGAATTCACGGTCAAGACCCAGATCCAGGCGACGGGTTCTGACGAGGTTCAGGTCCGTTCCATCGTCTTCTCCGACGCCCATGTTGATCATCTGGTGGATCTCACCCTCCATCCCTCCTCGCGTACGGTCGACGGCATTATCGTGGACGGACAAGCGAAACTCTTCCCGATGTCTTTCGAGAAGTTTGTGGAGTGGGTCAAAGGATGAGTTTGTAGTTGTTTTTTGTGCGACCTCACCCCTCACCCCTCTCCAGCTTTTAGCATCGACCGTCTCGAACTATGAAGAAGAGTCACTCTTTTCGAAGAGCTGGAGAGGGGAATGTTTTGTATGTTGTTTTGTTTGGCACCAGCAAAAAACACAAACACTTCCCTCTCCTTCCTTCGATGCTCCAAGAGTATCTTCTTCTTCAGGAGAGCGGAGAACCCAAGAAAAGGAGAGGGGTTGGGGGTGAGGTCAAAAAACAAAAAACAAACATCCCTCTGCTACACTCCCGCCCGTGTCCTTCTCTTTCCGCACATCCTCGAGGTTGCTGCCCATTGTCGTCGCCGCTCTTGGTTTGCTCGTGCTCTCCTGTGTTCTCCTCCCCCTCAAGAACCCGGTCTCCCTCGATGACGGGCTTCGTCACTACATGATGGGGAAGGAAATGGGAGAGCAGGGAATCCTGCAGGTGCGCGGGTGGAGCCGGTGGTTCTTTGCGGGGTACCTGCACGATCATCCCGTGGATCCGTGGTTCCTCTCCGATGTGCTCTATCTCCCCTTCACGGTGTTCCCGCTCATTCCGGCTCTCAAGCTCTTCGCGCTCTTCTCCATCGCTTTCCTCCTCGCTAGTTTCCTTCTGTGTCTCCGATCGATGCGCGTGGGGCCCGTCGCATCGGCGTTCCTGGTGTTTCTCCTCCTCTTCGGCAACCAAGAATTCACCTTCCGGCTTCTCTTTGGCCGTCCATTCGTTGTCGTGACGGCTGTGACCATGCTGCTTTTCTTGTGTGTGATCCGGCAGCGCCCACTCTTGGTTGCGATACTGATGGCGGTCGCCACACTTCTTTCTCAGCTCTTCGTCTTTCCTTTTGTCATCAGTATCCTCGGATGTGCGCTCTTCTGGTGGCGCGGCGAGTCGAAGGTTTCCCTTCGCTTGTTCCTGGCGAGCATGATCGGCCTCACGTTCGGCTTTCTTCTCCATCCGTTTCCGCTGGAGTACGTGCGGTACATCTGGTTGATATTCCTCCCCACATCGTCCACGGGTTTTCCCGATCGAGGGAGCGAGATGTTCAGCGGCTTCGGCAATGAGGGACTTCTGTTCGTCGTGGGCGGGCTCATCGTTCTGTTGCATGTGCTCTGGATGAAGAAGAGAAAGCTGAAGATCATCGAGCAATCGGTTCTTCTGCTTGAGGCAATCGTCGTGATGTTCCTCATACTTTTTTTGCTCTACAGCCGCGCCATCGATTTCCTCTGGCCCTTCGTGCTCTTGCTTCTGGGCGTCTTGTTAGCGCATGAGGGCCACACCTTGAGGAAAATCGGCACGATTGTTTTTCCCGCAGGCGTTCATCGTGTCGTGCTCATGCTGTGTCTCATGCTACTGCTCTGTGCTCTTTTCTTTCTCTCTGGCGCTGTCAATCTCCTCGCCTACGACCGTGAACGGTCGCTCATCCCCATGCAGCGAGCGCTCGAGAAGCTTCCGCCCCGCTCACGCGTGTTGAATGTGGATTGGGATACCTTCCCCTTTCTCGTGGCCGTCCGTCCCGATCTGCAGTATGCCTTCGGGATGGATCCCATATTCATCTATGCCAGCAATTCGGGATCGTATGCATTGATACGGATGACTCACTCCATTGTCAGATTGCCGGACGAACGGAAGTACCTCGATGCCAAACGATGGGTCGAGGCGCTCACGGCCATTCATCCTTCGGACTACGTCCTCCTCTCCGCACAGAAGATGGAACCGATCATCGAAGGACTGGACCGCGCCGGATTCGAGAACGTTTCGGATGATCC
>JACQCJ010000018.1 GCA_016201685.1 Candidatus Peregrinibacteria bacterium
ATTTTGGCTTGCAGAAAAAGAAATCATGGTCTGCTCGCGTCGCGTTCACCGAGGGCTGCGGACAGAAAGCGATCAGGAGTTTTCCGCGCGGGGAAAACCACCGTGCAGCATCGTGTCCAGTCTATGTTGGGAAACCTCTGTGAAGATCCAAGTGCCACGACACCAACTTCCAAACAATTCATAAAGTCATCAAGTGACCAAGTGATTGAACCTTGAATTCTTGATCGTTATCAAATTGTTTGGCTTCTGGCATTTGGCTTCTGGCACTTCTGATATGCTCTTACCATGGCCAAATCCCGTTACCGCCGCATCGTCGTGAAGGTGGGGACAAACGTGATCGCGGGGGAGGATGGACTCCTGCAGAACGTCGTGATGCGCTCACTCACGCAGCAAATTGCGTCACTTCGAAAAGAAGGAACGGAGATTGTGCTCGTCTCGTCGGGCGCGATGGCGGCAGGGCGGGTGAAGATCACGCCCTCGAAGAACACGACGAAAGTGACTTCCCGTCAGGTGCTCGCCGCGGTGGGTCAGGTGGAGCTCGTGCATCGGTACGCCGAGCTTTTCGCCACACAGGAGATCATCACGGCGCAAGTGCTCGCGACCAAGGAGGACTTCCGCGACCGCCAACACTACCTGAACATGCGCGGGTGTTTCGAGGCGCTCCTCAATGAAGGCATCATCCCCATTGTGAATGAAAACGACGTCGTCTCCGTGAGTGAGCTCATGTTCACGGATAATGACGAGCTCGCGGGGCTCGTTGCATCCATGCTCCAGGCGGATGCCTTGATCCTCCTCACGAACGTCAATGGGATCCACGACGGTGATCCCGAGAATCCCTCGTCACAACTCCTGCGCGAGGCTCCTTCTTCGAACGCGGAGTGGGAACGGATCATTCATCCGCGGCTCTCGCAGTTCGGGCGCGGCGGCATGCTCACCAAATGCAAGACCGCGCGTAAGCTCGCCGCGCTTGGCATCCAAACGCACATCGCCAACGGCATGGTGGAGAATATCCTCCCCATGATTTTGGAAGGAGCGCCCGTCGGGACGGTCTTCCGTGCCGAGAAGCAGGCCTCGAGCGCCAAGCGGTGGGTGGCGGGGAGCGAGGGGCGGGAGAAGGGCACCGTGACGATCAACGCGTGCGCCGTGGATGTGATCACATCCAAAGAGAGGGCCGCCAGTCTGCTGCCTGTGGGCATCACGGGCGTGGAGGGAGCATTCGAGAAGGGCGACCTTGTGCGCGTCGTGAGTGAAGAAGGGAAAGCGGTTGCGATCGGTGTGGCCGGGTACGGCGCGCAGAAGGCGCGTGAAGCCATCGGGAAGAAGGGCCAGCGTCCGCTCATCCACTACGATTACCTGTTCCTTCTCTCATGAGGGAACACATCGCGATCATCGGCGCGGGCAACATGGGGAGCGCGCTCTTCCAGGGACTCTTGAAACATTTTCCTGAAGATTCCCTCTCCATCACCGATCGGCACCCAGAGAAGCTCTCCGCATTGAGGACCAAGCGAGTATCCACCGATCCGAAAAAGATTCTCGCGAATGCGTCGGTCGCCATCCTCGCTGTGAAGCCGCAATCGTTTGGAGAGCTCTGCGCGGACGTGAAACCGCTCTTCGCGGGAAAACTCATCGTCTCGATCATGGCGGGCATCACGATCGAGAAATTGGAACGGATGACCGGCGCGAAGCGGATCGTGCGCGCGATGCCGAATTTGGGAGTACAGGTCCAGCGAAGCGTGACCGAGTGGTTCGCGTCTCTTGCCGTCACAAAAAAGGATCGAGTGCTCGTGAAGAACATCTTCGATGCCGTCGGCGCTTCATTCGAAGTGCAGGAAGAAGAATGGATGGACGATATCGGCGCGGTGAGCGGATGCGGCCCGGCGTACTTCTTCTTCCTCTGCGAACTGCTCCAGCAGAAAGCCGAATCCGTGGGTTTCGATCCCGCATCGGCGCAGGCAATTGCCGTCGAGACGTTCGCGGGGAGCGCCGAGCTCCTCGCGCGGGGATCGAAGACTCCGGCAGAGTGGCGAGCAGCGGTCACATCGAAAGGAGGTGTGACGGAAGCCGCGCTCACGCATCTGCGCGAGCAAGGATTCGACAGGATCTTCCTCGATGCCCTCGACCGCGCGGCCAAGCGTTCCCGTGAACTCTCCGCATGACTGCTCCTCTGATGTCCACACTGGCGCAAACGCGATCCGCGAGCGCGGCACTCGCTCTTCTGAGTCCGGAAGTGATCGATGCGACGTTGCTGAAACTCGCCGACGCACTGATGGAAGAAACGGAGACAATCCTTGCAGCGAATCGATCGGATTTGAAACGGATGGAAGAGACGGATCCGAAGGAGGATCGGTTGAAACTCACGCAAGAGAGGATCGCAGACATCGCCCGCGATGTGCGCACGGTGGCCGCCTTGCCTTCCCCTCTGGGATTGGTCCTCGAGGAACGAACGCTCGAAAATGGCCTCCATCTGGAGAAAACGAGCGTGCCGCTCGGGGTGATCGGGATGATCTACGAGGCGCGGCCCAACGTGACGGTGGATGCGTTCACGCTCTGCTTCAAGGCGGGGAACTGCTGCGTGCTCAAGGGCGGGAGCGATGCACAGCATTCGAATGAAACGCTCGTCGCGATCATTCAACGCGTCCTGAAGGAACAGAATCTCGACCCTGCCATCGTCGCCCTTCTGCCCCCTGACCGCTCATCAGTCGAAACGATGCTGACCGCGCACGGACTCATCGACGTCCTCATCCCACGCGGCGGCCAGAGCCTGATCGACTTCGTACGAGAGAATGCGCGGATCCCGATCATCGAGACGGGAGCCGGCATCGTGCACACGTACGTCGACGAAAGCGCGGTCACTGCGAAGGCGCGCGCGATCATCGAGAACGAGAAAACCAGGCGCCCGAGCGTGTGCAATGCGATCGACACGCTCCTCATTCACAACAATCGGCTCGATGATCTTGCTGCCATGCTCAAACCTCTGGAAGAGGCTCACGTCGAACTCTTCGCCGATGAAGCGTCCTTCGCTGCGCTCGAAGGACACTACGATGCTTCTCTGCTCCATCGCGCGAAACCCGAACACTTCGGGACGGAATTCCTTTCCCTCAAGATGTCGATCAAGACCGTCGAGAATCTGGAGGAAGCACTCGCGCACATCGCCCGCTACAGTTCCAAACACAGCGAGGCGATCGTCGCGGAGGATCAGAATGTCTGCGAGGAATTTCTCCGGCGCATCGATGCCGCGGCCGTCTACGCCAACGCATCCACCTCCTTCACCGATGGCGCGCAGTTCGGCCTGGGGGCCGAGATCGGCATCAGCACCCAAAAGCTCCACGCCCGCGGCCCGATGGGGCTCAAGGAACTCACGAGTTGCAAGTGGATCGTGAGAGGAAACGGACACGTGCGGGACTGACGAAGGTCACTTTTTATGCATTCTCGGCCTGGGATGCGTGGCAGCACGCATTTTTCCCGCACCATGCGGAGTGACTGTTCCCGATTTGATCGCATCATACATGCGATGCGCTGTGTCCGTCTTGCGGGAAACGGCCTTCGGAGCGACGGGAGAGGAGTTCGAGGAGGGCATGTCGGCCGCCGCAGCCACGGCGGCGAAGCAGCAGAGCATTGTTCCGGCCAGGAAGAGGGATAGGGATCGACGCATACAGAAAGAGGGAAAGGGGAGGAATTGCGAGGCGGTGTACCAGTCCGCCACCGCCCTGGATCACAAACAACTTGCAGCGTTCCCGCACTCATGGCTCTACAGCGGGATCATTCGTCACCCTTCGCTGCGACTCTGAACAAGCTTGCAATTCTCAATGGATCACCACGCCCGCCACCATCGCGAACACCGCGAGCACTCCATCCATGATCCCGCTGATCCAGCTGGAAAGAAGACCGATACCCAAGACGCGTTCTGCCACGAGGAGACCGAGCAGGATGGAGGGCCCCCATCGCAGGAATGTCGCATAGGATTCATCCAGGCGCAGCGGAATGAACGCCTCCAGGATTTTCGATCCGTCGAGCGGCGCCACCGGCAGAAGATTGAATGCCATGAGCCCGAGATTGATGAAGAGGGAACTCGAGAGGAGTTGGACGAGGAACGTGTGAAGAACGCTCGTTTGCACGGGAGGAGCGAGCAGATCCCACGCGCCGCCGCCCATGCTGGAGGGAGCGATCGCGATGAGGAGAATGAAACAGATCGCAGCGAGGAGCAGATTGCTCGCCGGACCTGCGAGTGATGTAAGCGCGCTATCCCGCTTGGGATGACGAAAGGCAGCGGGATCCACCGGCACGGGCTTGCCCCAGCCGAATCCCACGATGAGGAAGAGGATGGTACCAAGCAAATCCAAGTGCGCGAGCGGATTGAGGGTGAGCCTTCCCGAGAGCCGGGCCGTGTCATCCCCCAGCTTGGAGGCTACGTACGCGTGCGCGCACTCGTGCACGCTGAGCGCGATGAGGATACCGATGATGAAGGTGGGCGTGAGGAAGGTGAACATGAGGACATCGAAGATGCAAGAAACAAGATACAAGATACAAAATAAATGAACCAATGATGCCTCTGGATTTCTTTGGATCTTGTATCTTGCTTCTTGGATCTTGAAACTCAGAGTCTTCAGTTGACCAAGAAGATCGTAAAAGGTACGGTATGCGCAATGTCCCGCACCTGCAGCAAGACCGGCAAGAAGACGGCGTTTGGCAACACCCGGAGCCACTCGCTGCGCCACACGCGTCGCACCTTCAAGGCGAACATCCAGAAGAAACGCGTCTTCGATCCGCAGACGGGAACGTTCAAAACGATGAAGGTTGCCGCAAGCTACCTGAGAACATTGGCGAAGAGAATGCAGGAGGGGAGGACGATCTGAGAGGGTCGGAGAGAAAATCCAAACGCCAAGGTGCCAAATTCCAAACAATTCATAAAGAAACCAGGTGTAAATCTTCAAGTGTCTTCTTGATGACTTACAAATTGTTTGGCTACTGGAGTCTTGGTTCTTGGCACTTTTCCCAGATCATCGCCGTACTCACCCTCAAAAGTTTTAAAAAACGAGCCCCCGACCCGGAGGCTCGTCGATATGCCGAAAACGTAACCATCACGCCGTCGCTGGCTTGCTCATGAATGCCGCAGCGAGCGCCCATACGCCCACAGCCAAGTGAACGATGTTGTCGAGGAATTCCAAGTTCGTAATCCCGTACCAGTTGGGGGCGCTGTTGCTCGCGACCATGAAACCGGCCACGCCGAAGTAGAGCGCCACGAGACCGACGAGAACGACCACCCAGCGCTTGAGATCGCCCAGCGGCAGCGGCGCCAGCACGAGCGCCACAACGCCGAGCACTCCGTGCGCGACGTTCTCCGCCTTATCGAAGTAGAGATAATCGCCAAAACTGATGCCGAGGAAGCCGACGACTGCCAGGAGAAGGAGGATGGCGCCTCCCCACTGAAGGAATTGTTTCGGATTCACAGAAAAAGGGGGGAAAGGAGATAGGGGATTTCGCCAAGAATACGCCGTCCACGTGCTCCGTTGAGCGAATCGGATTGACGGGAGAACACAAGAAGGATGTTTTGAGTTTCGAAAAATCTATGAAAATCTGGCCTGCCGGCCATAGTCAGCCGAGGCTGACGAAGGCTGGCGGAGAGGGAGGGTCTTCTTCGCGAGCTTCGTCAGCCGCATGACGAACGCTGCCGCCGAATCGTTCAACGCCAAGATCAAAAACTTCAGAGCGCTTCAACGAGGCGTGCGCGATGTGAAGTTCTTCCTGTACCGCCTCTCGAAACTCTACGGATGAATTGTGTTGTAATCATTTTCCTCCACCAAAGTTCTTACTGATCCGATTTCAGGGGCAAATGAGACAAATGAGACAGTACAACAGGGGGTGTCTTTTGTGTCTCATTCATCGACTTTTGGCCTAGCCTTTGCCAACCGTTCCGGCATTGATTGAGGCATACCCCTTATCTCATATGACCGCCATTCCTGCCCTTCTAGAACAGGCACCACATACCATTCTTGATAGACCATCAACTCCATCGCATGGAGAAAGAAAAGAGCCGCTGCCGGATGCTCCAATCCGTTACTGCCTCTACGCGAGAAAATCCTCCGAGGATGACGAGCGACAAGCGCTCAGCATCGACTCCCAAATCAAGGAGATGATGACCGTCGCAAAGCGGGACGGACTGGACATCGTCGAGATCCGGCGCGAGAGCCATTCAGCGAAGGATTCTGGGCAACGGCCGGTCTTCAGCCAGCTCCTAACGGATATCCGAAGCGGCACGTTCACGGGAATCGTGACGTGGGCGCCGGACAGGTTGAGCAGAAATGCTGGCGATCTCGGTTCTCTGGTGGATTTGATGGATCAAGGAGTCCTGAAGGAGATCCGAACGACGGGACAGAAATTCACGAACTCCCCGAACGAGAAGTTTCTCCTGATGATCCTGTGCTCGCAGGCGAAGCTGGAAAACGACAATCGAGGGATCAACGTGAAGCGCGGGCTCAAGAACAAATGTGAGATGGGCGTGCGTCCGGGCGTCGCTCCTCTCGGCTACTTGAATGAGAGGAGTCTGGATCGCAACAAAGGCAGAATCGTGATCGACCCGATTCGCGCTCCCACGATCAGGCAGCTCTTCCGCTTCGTCGCAGAGCGCGGCGCGAGCGGCAGGACGCTCCTGAAATGGCTGAACACCGAGGCAAACTTCAAAACGAGGGGCGACAAGCGGATCACGCTCTCTGGCGTGTACAGGATTCTTGGGAACCCCTTCTATTATGGCATGTTCGAATATCCGAAAGGCGGCGACAATTGGTACAAGGGCACGCATGAGCCGATCATCACGAAGGAACTCTTTGAAGAGGTGCGGGCAATGCTGGCGGTTGCACCGAAGATGCGATACGGATCGAAGGAGTTCGCTTTCACGAAGATGCTCCGGTGCGGCAATTGCGGAAATGGGGTGACCGCCGAGGAGAAATTCAAACAGCTGCGGGATGGCACGATCCGGAAGTACGTCTACTACCATTGCTCTCGATTCGATCAGACCTGCAAACAGCCGTACGTTCGGGAGGATGAATTGCTCAATCAGCTGCTTCAATTGATCGATCAGATCGATCTTGATAAAACGGGGATGCGGAAAAAACTCCAGACGGAAGTTGAGAAGATGAACAAATTCACCGCTGATGTCCTCGGCATGGATCAGTCGATCAAGATCCCGAAGATGGATGTGAGAGGGTACGCAAAGTATGTCCTGAAGAATGGAACCACCGAAGCAAAGAGGGACATTCTTGGGATCAGTAAGAACTTTGGTGGAGGAAAATGATTACAACACAATTCATCCGTAGAGTTTCGAGAGGCGGTACAGGAAGAACTTCACATCGCGTACGCCTCGTTGAAGCACTCTGAAGTTTTTGATTTTGGCGTTGAAC
>JACQCJ010000010.1 GCA_016201685.1 Candidatus Peregrinibacteria bacterium
AAGGAGGTAAGCATGCAATCTTACGGAGAATGATCTTCGTGTCAAGGTTTTGTCACCCCCGTCCCCGTCTTCACCGTCACACGATGACTCGTGAGCCACCCAACCGCTGCCTCCATTTGCCTGTCTTTCTTGGCATCGATGTCCTGGGTCGTCAGATCCACCACGATATCCGGCATCACGCCTTCCTTTCCCAGATTTTTCCCTTTGGGTGTGAGCCAGCGGGCGACCGTCACGCGCAGGGCGCTGCCGCCGGGCAGGTCGATCACTTCCTGCACCGTGCCCTTCCCGTAGGTCTTCATGCCAATGATCGTCGCGCGACCGAGGTCTTGGAGCGCTCCGGCCGTGATCTCGGATGAGCTCGCGGTTCCCTCGTTGACGAGCACGACCATGGGGAGATCGGGGAAGAGGGGATGGCCCTGGGCGTCGTGCGCTTCCAGCGGCTCGCCGCGGTGCTCCACGGAGACGATCGTCCCCTTCCTTATGAACATCGAGGTGAGTTCGATGGCTCCGTCCAGGAGACCTCCGCCATTATCGCGCAAGTCGAGGATGATGCCCTTCACGGGCGGCTCGGCGCTCTTGAATTGCTCCAGTGCGGAGCGCACCTCGTTCATGCTGCTCTGCCCGAATTCGTTTAACGTCAGCACCCCAAGCGCTCCGGTTTGTGTTTTGAGGATCGTCGCTTCCACGCTCGGAACCTGGATGGCGGCGCGGATGATCGTGAGCGTGAGAGGTTTGCTCTCGGTGCGCCGGTACACCGTGAGCTTCACGGGGGTGCCTTTGGGTCCGCGGATTTTGCCAACCACGTCCGTGAGCGAGAGCCCTTCGGTGGAGGTTCCGTCGACGGCGGCAATCACGTCCTCCGCGCGGAGCCACGCCTTCTCGGCGGGCGAGCCCTTGAGCGACGAAACGACGATGATCAGGCGATCCTTCTCCTTTAATTCCGCTCCGATGCCCTCGAGCATGCCGCTGATGGTTTGACGGAAACGCTCCGTCTGCTTGGCGCTCATCAGGACGGTGTAGGGGTCGCCCACGGATCGCACGAGCCCCTCCGCGGCGC
This sequence comes from Candidatus Peregrinibacteria bacterium, assembly GCA_016201685.1. Lineage (GTDB taxonomy): Bacteria > Patescibacteriota > Gracilibacteria > Peribacterales > Peribacteraceae > JACOTD01. The sequence goes on from JACQCJ010000010.1 coordinate 1,058, forward strand.
CGAAGACCATGACACTCGGTTTCAAATCCTGCGGCGCGATGTAGGAGTGGAGGAGCGTGCGCCACACCATCCACAGGAAGGAGATGTCGACTTGATTCTGAGGATCCTCGATGCCGGCGCCGCTGCCGGTTCCTCTCGTCACGATCGTCGTTGTCGTCACGGTGGGATGCATCGATCGCTGCGCCTCGTAGGCCATGCCCATTTGCAAGCCCAGGAAGAGCGTGAGCACGGGGAGGAGCGCTGCGGTGACGGAGCGGGATTGAGACATCAATTCTGGCGATTTGGATGGGAAAATGGCTTATGTTCGCCTACGATGAGGGCATGGTAAACGTCCGAACGACACGGCACAACACGGCCCCGAAGAAAATACGCGCCGCCTTCGAGCATGCGTCAGCCTCACCGCATCCCGAATCGTTCTCCGCAGAGGCCTTCGAAGCGCGGAAGCGGAAGAAGCGTGTTCATCGGGAGAAGAAATCTCCAGGAATGGACGCCATCCATCGCGACATGCCCATTGCCGACATCGTCGCACTGTGTCCGGAGGCAGAGACGATTCTTGCCGAATACGGACTCCACTGCTTCGGGTGCGCGGCGAGCGCGCTCGAGACGCTCAAGGATGGATGCCTCGGCCACGGATTCACCGATGAAGACATTGACGAACTCATCGACGACATTCGTTCCTTGGTCGCGGCGATGCCGTCGAAACCTGCAAGACTAACCATCACTCTCGAAGCGTCGCGTGCCGTTCAGAGTATCGCAGAGAAAGAAGGTCATGATGGCGAAGGACTCTGCGTGATCGCCGACGGCCAAGGCGGCTTCTGCATGGAATTCCGCAAAGGGAAGGAAGCGGATGAGAAGACGTTCACGAATCGAGAGGAACCGGATGTCCGCATCTTCGCCTCGAGCATGACACTGAAAAGGATTGGAGGGGCGACGATTGATTTTCGAGAGGGTAGATTCAAGTTGGATCTCGAGCGTGAGTGTGCCTGCGCGGGAGAGAGCTGTTCTTGCCATTGAGTGAGCGGTTCAGTGTTACATCGGCTCAGCGGTTCAGTAGTGGAATTATGCATTGGATCATTTGCACTGAACCGTTGAACCGCTGAATCACTGAGACACTGAACCGCTTCGCGGGCGGTGGTTCTTCTCGAGCGCTTCAGGATATACTGCCCAACAATGATCCGTCTCCACGCATCCTTGGAACGTCGACTGGCCGTTCTCTTCCCCCGCGCCCGCGAGAGGGAGCAGTTCGTCACAGGGATCATCGAGGATACTCTCATGAATCAACCGGAACGTACCGAGCCGCTCCCCGAAGCGATCGGCGGCACATTGCACCTCTTCACCGACGGCGGCTCGCGCGGGAACCCCGGCGAAGCCGCCATCGCCTGCATTCTGGAGGATCCCGCGCGCGGGATCACGCTCCGGGAGCACGCGGAGCGTATCGGGGTGGAGACGAACAACGTGGCCGAGTACCGGGCATTGATCGAGGGGCTGAAACTTGCCGAGGACTGCCACCCCAACCGTCTCGTCTGCCACCTGGATTCCGAGCTCATCGTCAAACAGCTCAACGGCGAGTACCGCGTGAAGATGGCGACGCTCGAGCCGCTCCATCGCGACGTGCAGGAACTCTCGATGTTCTTCCCGGACGTCGTCTTTCGTCACATCCCACGTGAGGACAACTACCGCGCCGACGCGCTCGTCAACAAAGCGCTCGATGCGAATCCCTCGCGGCCGCATGTGCCTCGAGCTTCTGATGGAGGACAGATGCGGTTTGGGATTTGAAAAATTGACAATGAGCAATGGACAACTGACAATTCGGCTATTCCTTCTCGTCCATTGCTCATCGTTCATTCTGATCTTCGGGATGCCAAAAAAAGAGGACCATTCCGATGGATCTTTTTTCTATTCTTGGCTTTCCTCGGGCTCTTCGGACTCTTCGGAGTCCTTCCCGTATCAGCCTTCGCCACTCAGCCGCTCACCTACCGCTACGAGCACTACCTCTTCACCATCAATCCCAACACGTCTCCGGAGTGGAAATCCTCTCATGAAGTGTGGACGTACCATGGTCAACCGATTGAGCCTCCTTCATCATTGCTTGTCGATGGTGATGTCTTGCCGAATCTTCCGGAAGGCATGGAACGGCACAGCGAGAAATCCTGGAATCTCGACGCGATCCGCGCCACGATCGCGGACGTAATCGGGCGCCCGCTCAGTCGCAGCGCCGGAGCGGTGACGATCGCGCGCGACGGGTCGGGAGCCGTCACCTTCGACGGGGTCGGTCTCACGGGCAGAACGGTCGATATCGCTGCGGCCGCGCGTCTCACGGTGGAAGCACTCGACCGGGGCGTCTTCGAGATTTGGCTGCCGGTGCTCGAAACACAGCCGCAGATCACGGTCAGCGATCCTTCACTCGCGGCGGCGGGCATCAAGGAAGTCGTGACGATCGGGGAATCGGACTTCAGCAATTCGCCCGCGAATCGCCTCCACAACATCGCCGTAGGCCTCAGCAAATTCAACGGTCACCTCGTCGCGCGCGGGGAAATTTTCTCCTTCGATCAGGTGCTCCGGAGAGTTGACGAGACGACAGGCTACCTCAAAGAACTCGTCATCAAGGGCGATCGGACGGTGCCCGACTACGGCGGAGGACTGTGCCAAGTGAGCACTACGGCGTACCGCGGCATCTGGGAATACGGGCTCCCCATCCTCCAGCGCAAGAACCACAGCTACACGGTGCGCCACTACTTCCCCGAGGGAACGGATGCGACGGTGTATCCGCCGAACGTCGATATGCGCTTCAAGAATGACACGCCCGGCGCTCTCCTCCTCCAGACCTACGAGCAGGGAACAAACGCGTACTTCATCTACTACGGCACGCGTGACGATCGCCAGACCGAGATCATCGGGCCGTACACGTGGGATCCCCAGCCGCCCCCGCCCGACAAGACCCAGCCGACGATCGAGATCCCCATAGGGACCACGAAGAAAGTGGGTGACCGCGTGCCGGGACTCAAGGCGCTGTGGTACCGCTTCGTCCACAGAGCCGGTGCTCCCGAGCAGCAGGAATCCGTCTACTCCTTCTACGAGGCGCGACCGCTCTTCACGCTGGTGGGCGTGGAACACATGCCGGGGAGTGGAGATGTGTTGGCGGCTCCGGGGGCGACGTTGCCGTAGGGAGAGTGTCACGAAGATGGATGTTGTTTTGTAGGCGACCTCACCCCCAACCCCTCTCCTTTTCTTGGATTGTCCTTTCTTCGGGAATGAAAGATATTCTTGAAAGGTTCAGAGGAAGGAGGGGGGGTGTTTGTGTGTATGTTTATGTTTTTGCTGCCGCCGAACAAAACAACCTACAAAACATTCCCCTCTCCAGCTGTTCGTACCGTAAAGAGTCTTGCAAAACTTCGAGATGACCAACAATCAAAGGCTGGAGAGGGGCGAGGGGTGAGGTCACACAAAAAATAAACAAAACAAAAATCCCTTCATGACAGCACCACTTTTCCCGCCTGCAGCGGGCTCTTCAATTGATCTTCCAGGAGGACCGCACAGAGCTTCTCGAGACGTCTGGGATCATCGATTGATGCTAGAGATGCTCCGTGCACCGCCGCGACGATGAATGCCGTTTCGAGAGGGGTGGGATGGAGGAAATTCTTCAGACCTTCCCGACCCGGAAGAAGTCCAAGAAGAGAGAGAAGCTGCAACGTGAACGTCAGAACTCGATGCGGTGATGTTCCGCACGTATCGAGGAACGCGACTGTCGCATCGAAGATCTCGGGCAGCGGTTCCTCTTCGTGCAGGAGCGAGAGCAAGAGTTCCGTGCCCTGCTCGGCATCCGCGAAGGCTCGCAATGCAGCAAATCGTTCGAGAGTTTCTTTGGAAGGCGTCACCCCCGTGACGATGCAGCCGGCACTGCTCTCTTTGAGCTGGATCGTCACCTGCTGGAACGGCAGCAGCATCGCTCCGAGTCTGCTCTGGAGTCTCCTCGCTCCGCTCGCTCGGGCCGCCACCCTCCCGCGCTCGCGCGTGAAGAGAATGCAGTACCGGTCCGCCTCGCCCACGTCGTACGTCTTGAGCACGATCGCCTCGCAGGAAAAGGAATGGGGCATGGGGGGAGCGTACCCGGCGGCTTGGACGCTGGCAAAAAGAGGCCGGCAGGACGTAAAAGATGAAAAAGCTGAAGAGGAGAACTCCTCTAAAGCCTTTCTGTCTTTTCTAGCCTTTTCATCCTTTCATTCCATCATTGATGCATCACAATCCTCGGCAGCAAATGCCGGTGCAGCGCGATGCGGACGCCGATGAATGCGAGAAGGGGCAAGAGGAGAATTTCGAGCGAGATTCCGAAGGGGGCGAGCTGGGAGAGAAGCGAGAGAATCGTGTCCCGCAGAGGGGAGAATGGACCGCCCGGTGCCAGTGCCGGGATAATCAGAGGAAGAATGAGCACGAAGGCGATGAGGAGCGCTGTTCCCAAGAGAAGTCCGAGCACGAGAAGGAGCGTCGATTCGGTCACAAATGGCAGCATCAGCGCAAGATCCTGCGCGCCCGAGAGCCGCTCGAGCGTGATCTCCTCTCTCCTGTGTAACGATCGTTCGCGCACGAGCGCCACGAGCACGAAGAGCACAATGACGACCGTCACCCCAAGGAAGATCCCCACGAGCGCTTCCACCGAGCGCGTCACGCCGATGAGCGAGAGAATCTGGGATTCCTGGTCGGTCATCGTCGTGAGGAACGCGGGGTCAACGACGCCGCTCCACTGCGCCTGGCGAATGAAGGCGGAGAAGGTCTGATAGTCTGCAAGCGACCGCAGCGTCACCGCGATCGTATCGGGGAAGGGATTTTGGAGTTTCATCTGCTCCAGGAACGCGACGAGATCGGGATCGCGCTTGCGTTCGTTCTCGTAGGCCTGTTCGCCCGTCACGTAGAGCGCGCTCTCGACGGAGGGCAGCCCATGGATGGCGCTGAAGAACGCATGGATTTGCTGATCATTGGCACCTGGACGCAAGCCCAGGTGCAGTTCCGTGCGGGAACGCAGCAGCTGCTCCACACCTTGTCCGCTGATGGCGAGGAGGAGGAAGAGCTGCGCGAGGAAGAGAATCCCCGCGAGCACGGCGAGCATCGTTCCCCACGCAGGATCTCTGCGAAGCGAGAGAACCCCGCGGCGGATTCCACGCGTCCAGAGGAGGGAAGTGGAGGACGGCATGGAGGCGAGTATACATCAGACCGAACGCGTGCCTACCACTGAGCCATCGACCGGTTACTCGTTTCTGGTTACTGGTTTTTAGTTCAAGACATGCATGATAGTGCAGCAACCAACAACCATTAACTAAAAACTAGTAACCGGTTCACGCCACCCTCACTTCACTCTCCAGACGATGCTGGAGGGTCATCAGGCGCACCGCCATCTGCAGGCATTCGCGCGCGCGGGGATTCTCCGGCTCCAGATCGAGCGCTCGTTCGAAGAGCGCTTTGGCTTTCAGTATGTTCTGCGTCTGCAAGTACGAGACGCCGAGGTCGCAGAGCGTCAGCGCGCTCTCGCGGTCCAGGTTGAGCGCCCGCTCGCGTGCGCAAGTGGTTGATAGCCGCAGGCCAATCCTCATCACGCGAGCGGAGAAACCCCAGGATGTACTCGCCCGTATAGCTCTCGCGATCCAGCGAGACCGCCTGGAGCGCCGCCACCTCCGCGCGCCCGTACTGTCCCAGGCTCAGCTCGTTATCCGCGATCTCCTCCAGTGCCGCCACGTTCTCCACATCTTCCATCAAGAGCTCCTCGAGGATCGCGAGGGCATCCTCGTGTTTTCCTTGCAGTTTGAGCTGCTCGGCTCGCTCCAGACGCTCCAACGTATCGGCGGAGGGCTCGCTTGGGGGCATGGTTGAGGGAGTGTAGTCCCGGTGCAATGAGGGCGCTACTGGATTCAACGAAAAATCTGAAGATGCAAGATGCAAGATACAAAGAATGCTCTATTCTCCAATTTGTCGGTGTTTTTTTGTATCTTGTCTCTTGTTTCTTGTATCTTCTTCAGCACGCGCTCGGCGCGCAGATGTAGTAGAGGACCGTCCGCAAGAGTGCGTAGGAGCCGAGGATGATCAGAAGTCCTAAGAGTGAATTGATCATCGTCTTCTTGCCTGTGTCCTTCTGAGTGTCTCCCACCACCCCCGTCGTGTAGAGGAAGGCGCCGACGAGGAAGAGCATCAGAGACGTTGCCACGCTGCTCATCGCGAGGAAGGAGACGATCTTGCTCATGATCTCCGGAAACGTCCCCGTGATGCCCGTGCGAATGATGACGGTCCGGTGCTCGAGCGCCCATGCGGGCAGGGGCAATGCCCAGGCGGCGAACGGCGCGACGAAGAGAGCAAGACGGCGCATTCCTCGTAGTATAGCAGAAATTGAGACTTCCCTCTTTCGTTATGGAAGAAGAGCATCTGACTGTTATTGACATAAAAAATTATAATTGTAATATGATCTTATGCTCAGGAACGTCGTAGATTGGCTATCAGCGGCAGACAGACGAACAGAGAGGAATGAACTGCGGGCGAAGATGCAAAGGAGGAAAGAGGCCGGAGGCTCTCCGCGCACCGAAGACAACAACAGAGCGAATCAGCTCACGCGTTCCATACGTTTCCGCATCGGATCCGTTGCGGCGGGTATCGCCAGTTTGATCGGATTGGGGATAGCGGGCATACAGCAGTTTGGGCGCGAGCAGAAGAATGAACCCGATATCGTCCACGTTATTCCTGAGAAGCGCGAGCATCACGCCGAGAAATTCGATATCGCAGGGGTGCCTGAGAAGAAGATGCTCTTTGAAGACGAAGATGCCGTCGGTCCCGAGGAGCAAGAACGATGCAGAACAACG
>JACQCJ010000011.1 GCA_016201685.1 Candidatus Peregrinibacteria bacterium
GTCCCGCGTGCCGTCATCTCCTCTGAAGCGCATTCCCGATCTCGCGAGCTTGCGACAACCTTTCCTTTTTCTTCTTCGCATCGTGCGTGAAGACAGGTACGAAAAACACACCGTTGAAGTGCTCAATCGGTACATCGAACTCCCACCGGAACTCCGAGGGCAGTTCGTCATCGTGCAGATCCATCTCCGAGATCAATGGGTTACGATCTGGCAGGAACGCGGAGATTGGACGGCACTCGTTCGCTCTCGAAAGACGTTCATCGTGCATACGGGCAACTTCGGAAAAAAGAAGAAGCGGTGCTTTCTTAAGTTCGCCCAAAATCACACATCCGCTCACACGCAGGAGAACGGTAAGAAAGGGGGGCCGCACGGCATGCTACACTCGCCTCCAATGCACGTCCCCTCCCTCACGCTTGGAACCATCACGGCTTCGCTCCTGATCGCGCTCTTGACTCCCATGGTTGCGATCGTGCTCCTGAGACGCAGTGGAACAATCCACTGGCGAGCGATGGCGATCGGAGCCTTCATCTGGTTTGTCGCGACGCAACTGCTCGAACGCAGCCTGCACCTTGCCGTGCTGCAGTTCACCGCGCTGCCTTCGAGCCCGTTCTTCTTCGCGCTCTACGCTGTGCTCGCGGCGGGGATTTTTGAAGAAGGCGGACGGATTCTCGCGTTCACCACCGTGCTCCGGGGCATGCGGAAACGGACGGATGCCATCGCCTACGGCGTCGGCCACGGCGGCATGGAGTGCATCTTCATCGGCGTCCTCTCCTCGCTCTCGCTTCTCCTCTCGGCATTCCTGCTCACCCGCGGGTCGTTCGGGGCGATGAGCGGACGGATTCCGGCCACTCAGCTTCTTTTACTCGTCGATCTGCTCACCAAGGCCCCCTCCATCCTCTTCCTCATCGCGGGAACGGAACGGCTCTTCGCTTTCCTGATCCAAATCGGTCTCTCGCTCGCGATGCTCCTGGCCATCACACGCGAGCGCACCGACCTCATCCTCGCGACAATCCTGCTCCATGCGCTCCTCGATCTCCCCGCGGCGCTCTACCAGACCCACATTCTTCCGCTCCTCTGGACGGAAGTCTTGATTGGCATTGAAGGGATTGCGGCGCTGATCTGGATCGTGCAGTCGAGGAAATTCTTCGCGGGAATAGAATGAAAGAACCTCTGAAAAGAGGATGCTTCTGCCATGGTGAGCCGAGCCTGTCCTGAGCTTGGCGAAGGATCGAACCATAGAAACAAGCCAAATTGTCAGCCTTCGACATGGCTCAGGGTGACAATTTGGTTGTTTTCCAGAGGTTCCTAAAAGGAACGCGGATCATGCTCGATCACGCGTTCCTTTTGGAGAGATACTCGTGAACTGTTTCAGAAGAAGTACTTCTTCCCGAGTCCGATGCCCGCGCTGCCGCCGATCGCGGCGATTGCGAGAACGAAGAGGCTGCCTGCTGCGCCGGTGGCGGCGGTGATCGGGCGGAGCAAGCCATCATCGAGGGCGGAGGTGAAGTCGCCGATGCCCGTCTGGGGCAATTTGGCGATCACGGAGACGGAGGAGACGCCCACCGGGTAACCGGTGACACCGAGGAGGCGCGCATCGGTCTTAATGCTGGAGCCATGCTCGAGGCTTTGGCTGACCGTGGCCGCGACGCGCACGACGCGTGTCTGATGCGCCGGGACAGCGAGCATCCAATCAATGTGGGAATCGTTTTGGACTCCGCCGCCGGCATCGAGGATGGAGAGCTGGCCCGGGGTGAACTCGAAGACAAGACTTGCCCCGGAGACGGGCTCATCACCGTTGTTCTGCGCAACGATTGCGTAGGTCACCTGGTCACCGGGCTGCACTTCGCTCGCAGAGCTCTCGACGCGCACGGATGCGCTCTGGATGGGGGAGGATGCTGAGGTCGGGACAAGGACGAGCACGCGCGCAACACTGGAGGAAGAGGCGCGTCGGGACACCATGTCGTGGATGCGCTGCACGGTGCGATCGACGTAGGGCGTGGTCACGGCGGGAGGCATGGGGGTGGGCGGCATCTGCACGCACCGAATCATCGTCGTCGCCGAGGTCTTATTGTTATTCTCATTGGGATCGGTCTGGTCGGACGTCGCGGTTACGAAAAACCCGGATTGGACGTCTACGCAGCTGTCCTGAAACGGCGTGGAATACGCAACCTTGATGCTTCGCGGAATATTGTCCGCGAGGGTGCCCATGCGACACTCCAGTTGCGCAGCATCGAGCATCTCGCACCCCCCATCAGAACCCCTGCGCTCAAAACGCCACCCGGCGGGAAGCGTCTGCGTGAGCGTCACGCTCGTCGCGACCGAAGGACCCAGATTCGTCACCGTGTACGTCTGGAAAAAGGTGTCGCCGCGATTCACCGCGCCGGGAGGCGAGACCGTCATGACGAGATCGGCGTTGTAACCGCCATTGGTAAAGGGAACTGCGGTCATCGTCTGTGCTCCGGTGAAGGAGGGCACCGCGACTAGGACGGAGGCGATACTCAGGAGGCTGAGGCTGCTGAGAACGCGCAGAGAGGTGGCACGACGCATACCGAGAGTGGGGAATGAAAAAAAGGATGGCATTGTTCCATGATTATTTATGGAAGTCAACTAATAATATTTGGCTTATAGAAACCAACTTCAATCGTTCGCCAGCGGTTTAAACCGCTCGCGCACGATTGCATTCATTTGCTCATCATCGCCCCCTCCGCCTCTCAGTATCTGTCAGAAGCTTCTTACGCAGACGGATGTTCTTGGGCGTCACTTCCACGAGTTCATCCTCGCCGATGTACTCAAGGGCTTGCTCCAGGTTCATCGGGGTCACCGGTATCAGCATGATCGCCTCATCGCTGCCCGACGCGCGCATGTTGCTGAGCTTCTTCTCCTTCGTGGGATTCACGACGAGATCCTCGCTCTTGGCGCTCTCGCCGATCACCATGCCTTCGTAGAGCTTGGTCTGCGGCGTGACGAAGAGACGCCCTCGCTCCTGCAGGTTCCAGAGCGCAAAGGCGACGGTCTCGCCCGCGACCATCGAGATCATCGATCCGCGCGTGCGGCCGGGGAGATCTCCTTTATAGGGTTCGTACGCGGCGAAGGAGTGCGTGAGGATCCCCTCTCCGCGCGTCTCGATGATGAAGTCGCCGCGGAAGCCGAGCAGTCCGCGCGTGGGGACGTTGAATTCCATGCGCGCGTGCCCGGCCGCCGTCTTCATGTCCACCATCTCGCCCTTGCGCCGCGCCAACATGTCGATGACGGTGCCCGTGAATTCCTCTGGCACGTCGATGATCGCCTGCTCAATGGGTTCCATCTTCACGCCGTCCTTCTGCTGCAGGATGACTTCCGGACGCGAGACTTGGAGCTCGAATCCCTCCCGACGCATATCCTCGATGAGGACGGCCAAGTGGAGCTCGCCGCGGCCGCAAAGCCTGTACGCGTCCGTGCCCGGGATTTCCTCGACCTGGAGACCGACGTTGGTCTCTTTCTCTTTCTCCAATCGTGCCTTGATGTGGCGAGTGGTGACGAGTGTGCCCTCTTTGCCCGCGAAGGGAGAATTGTTGACGAGAACGTTCATCGCGATCGTGGGGGGATCGATGCGGATCGCGGGGAGGAGCTCTGCAGATTCATCCGTCGTGATCGTCTCTCCGACGTAAATGTCTGGAATGCCGGCGATCGTGACGATGTCCCCGGCCGTCGCCTCCTGCACCTCGCGGCGCTTGATCCCGTGCGCAACGAAGATCTTCGTGATCTTCCCTTTGCGCGAGACGCCCTCTTGAGTTTTGACGAAGACGTTCTGCCCGAGGGTCGCGACTCCTTCGTAGACTCTCCCAATCGCGAGTCTTCCCAAATAATTGTCGTACCCAAGGCTGCTCGGCTGCATGCGAAAAGGTGAAGTGAGATTCTGCGCCGCTTGTGGAACGTGCTTCATAATCAAATCGAAGAGAGGCGTGAGATCTGAGGAGGAATCCTCGAGCGATTTCTTCGCGATGCCCTCGCGCGCGATGGTGAAGAGATAGGGGAAATCGAGCTGGGCGTCACTGGCCTTAAGGGCCACAAAGAGATCGAACACTTCGTCCACCACCTCGAGCGGGCGGGCGGCGGGCTTGTCGATCTTGTTGATGAGAACGATCGGCTCCATGCCCAGCTCCAGCGCCTTCTTGAGGACGAACTTCGTCTGGGGCATCGGCCCCTCCTGCGCATCCACGAGGAGCAACACACAGTCGACCGTGCGGAGAATGCGCTCCACCTCGCTGCCAAAATCGGCGTGGCCGGGAGTATCGACGATATTCACCTTGCAGTCTTTGTATTGAATAGAGGTGTTCTTGGCGTAAATCGTGATGCCGCGCTCCTTCTCCTGCGCATTGCTGTCCATGATGAGTTCCCCCACCGCCTCGTGCGCCTCAAACGCCCCGCCCTGCTTGAGCAGCGCATCCACGAGCGTCGTCTTCCCGTGATCGACGTGCGCGATAATGGCGATGTTTCGGATGGTCATGGTAGAAAATTTGAAAATTATTTTATCCTCTAGAGAGCGGGCATACGTGCCCGCGACCCTGTCCATTTGTCCATTCCCAATGACGAACCGTCACATGGCAGATGAAAAAAGGGCCCAAGCCCTGAGGAACGGCTCTATTGTATCGCAAAAGACCTGCAGAGAGAAGCCGATTTTCGGAAAGAATGTTGCAAAAGGTGATTCAGGAAAGCTGAGTATCAAATTTCAAAACTCCCCCACCGAGGCGCGCGCCCCAATAGCCACCGCGACCGTCAGGGACAAGGGCATTCACGCTCGCCTGCCCGCGGCTCAGATGGAAGCAGGCGTCCGGGACGTAGCCGGAGGGGAGCAGCATGTTGCCGGGGAACAAGGTACCCGTTTGATCATCCGTGACCCTGTTCGTTTCCATGGCGTTGCGGCCGGCAAACAGGAAGTACTCATCGGCACACATGTGCACTCCGCGCTCATCGGTCGCAACATACTGCCGTGGAGACCGGCCTCTGTCTTCCGCAATATTCTCTTCGGGGTTGAAGACCCGGATGCGGAAAGGGCCGTCCTGCTCAAGAATCGTGCGCTTCGTTCTGCCACCGTGCTTGTTGCGATCATGGTTTTTGACATCGTACGCGAGA
>JACQCJ010000016.1 GCA_016201685.1 Candidatus Peregrinibacteria bacterium
ACAGGAAGACCTACGAACACAGATGCTCTCGTTCATGGAGTATCGCAACAAAACCGCACGGCCCTTCCGATGGACATATGAGGGAAAAATTCTCTCCGTGTAATCCTATCCAGACGGGAAATTATGATTTGTTGTACTAGTCTACTCATGCCGAATTGGTGGAGCGTGGGGGAATCGAACCACGGCTCATGGCTCTCAAACCCTGAGCGCCTGCCTGGCCACGCCCCATCATCATTCGGCTGTACGATCGTACACCTTTTTTCTTGACCAAAGCAAGAGCGAGGAATATGCTGTAGGTAAGCTCTCAAATCCTGAGTGGCCAGCCGGGCCAATCGGACACCCGTCTCTCTACGAGCGGGTGTTTTCGTGTGTGCCTGCCATTGCATTTCCTCCCCATGCAGCCGGGCGACGTGCGCATCACCTCCGCCGATATTTCCAAAGCGAAGCGGATGCTGGGGTATGAACCGAAGACGATGATCAGGGAAGGGGTTCAGAGGTTTGTGGAGTGGTATCGGGAGTACTACAGAATATAGCTGAATTGTTGTATAGTATATCTAAGCTCAGATGATGCCGACCGTCGGTCATCGCTGCGCTATATCGCCCTTTCTCTTGATCGGAGGTTTACATGTTTCGCAACGTCGGTCGGTTCTTGATGGCGATGATCGCGTTGAGCGGAGCGGAGCTCCTCCTCTACGTTGTGTTCTCCGCCAGGCAAGAGGAGCGGTGGAATCCCGAATATCCAATTTCGGGTCCATTGCTTGTGATAACGATGACCATCTTGTTCACGTCACTCGCTTTCTTAACGCTTCTTGAAATCGAGTACAGCCTCAAGCGGGTCATGCCGTTGTTCCTTTGCGCAGCCACCTTGGGGTACGGAATTTTAGCCCCCATTGGACATATCTTGTTAATAAGACAAGAGAAGTCCGCTGAAGTTGGCGTACTTGCACCAAGCTATAGCTTCCTTGCAGTCAGCATGCTTTGCTTCGCCGCCTGGGTCTGGCTCCGCACCCGGCACCTAGTCCGATAGTAAACCCTCCGGAATGGAAAGAGGCGCAACTACCCTGTCATGAGATGGGGTAGTTGTTGTACACAACAACATCATTCAGACAGGAACGACCACCGCCCCCTCGCTCACTTCCTCGTCCACTTTCAACCCGACGACGTCGCCTTTCTTGGCCCGAAGGATCGGAACATGCTCGATTTGCAGAGAGGAGACGCGCTGCGTGAGGACGAAATTGCCCTTCTTCAGAACGACCGTCTCGCCGAGCGCGAGCGGTGCCTTGAGGTCGACGATGGCGACGCCGATCTTGTCGTAGTAGTGGACGACTTTGCCGAGCATTTTCTCGGTCACTTTCTTGGACGCCGAGGTGACCATTTTCTTTTTTGCAGTAGTGATGACGCGGGATTTCTTTTTGGGTGGGGACTTCTTCGCGACGACCTTCTTCGCAACTGCGTGAGTCGCTTTCTTCTTCATGATTTTCGATTTCTTGGCCGTCTTCTTGGAAGTGATTTTCTTCGTCGTGCGCTTGGCCATGGCAGAGGGGGGAAAACGATCCGAATGCTACCCCTGATGATTCCAGGGAGGCAAGAATGGCTTCCGGGAGAGAAAATCATTTATCCAAGAACGTGACCCCACCCCCCGGCCCCCTCCTGACCGCCCGGAGCCGCAGCGGAGGACGTGGGGGGTCAGGGGTGGGGGCATTGAAAAAAGGTATAGTGCCCGCATGCAAACCGCTCTGGTGACGGGTGGCGCCGGGTTCTTCGGCGGGATACTCAAGCGATCGCTCCTCGAGCGCGGATGGACGGTCGTGAGCGTCGATCTGGAGAACGATGAGGACACGCAGGAGCGGCTGACCGCGATCCGGGGGGACATCCGCGATGCCTCTCTCCTCGACCGTCTCTTCGCCGAGCATCGCTTCGAGGTCGTGTTCCACTGCGCGGCCATCCTCGCACACGCGGTGAAGGACAAGCGATTTCTCTGGTCATGCAACGTGGAAGGAACGCGGCAAGTGATGGAAGCGATGCGACGGCATCATCTCCGGAGAATCGTCTTCACTTCGAGCAATTGCCTGTGGGGCGAAGGCATGGGGAGACCGGTGCGGGAAGAGGACGTGCCAGATCCCGTCGAAATCTACGGACGCTCCAAGTGGGAGGGAGAGAAGATTCTGCTGAATGCCACAGATGCGATCGATCCGATCATCATCCGCTGTCCAACGATCATCGACATCGGCCGGCTGGGGCTTTTGGCGATTCTCTTCGCATTCATCGACGAAGGTCGGAAGGTATGGGTGATCGGGGGAGGCCGCAACCGCTACCAATTCATCTGCGCGGAGGATCTCGTCGACGCGTGCGTTCGCGCGAGCGCACACACGGGATCGGGGATCTTCCACATCGGTTCGGATAACGTGAAGGGCTTCCGCGAGGTGTATGAAGCGGTGATCGCGATGGCCGGGAGCAGGAGCCGGGTCGTGAGCGTGCCAAGGGCACCGACGATCTTGGCGATGAAACTCGCCTACGCGCTCCGCCTCTCCCCGCTCGGACCGTACCAGTACAAGATGATCGCGGAGGACTTCACGTTTGAGACGACGAAGATCAAGCGGGAACTCGGGTGGAGGCCGACCCTCACGAACGAAGAGATGCTCTGGAAAGCCTACGAGCACTACCACGTGCATCGTGCGGAGATCGAGCAGAGAACCGACGTCTCAGCACACCGCCAACCGGCGAAGATGGGGATCATCCGGCTGCTGAAGTGGTTGTCCTGAAATAATTTTTTCACTGAGAGCAGGCATACTTGCCTGCGATGTTTGCCTGCGATGTCTGGAAAAATTTTGAAAGACTGCTTCACATCAATTCACCTCCCCACCCACACCTCAACCGGAACGTGCGGGAGCATCGTCCAGTGGAGACTCTCGAGTGGAGGAGCGCAGGTCGCAAGACAAATGATCGCCTGAACATCTTCGAGGTGCGCTGGGGTGTAGCGGGTCACCGGAAAGGTGCTCTCGTACTGCCAATCGTGGCCAAAGGAACCCGAAATCATAATGCCGCCGGACTGGTGGCGCAGAGCGATGGCGGTCATGGTCGCCCGAGCCGGGCCGGGGGTGCGGGAGGGGAGGAAAAGAGAGGTCATGATGGCGGCGCTGGCCGCGAAGCACGCCAAGAGCGGGAAGGAATGCGGATGGTGCCGGCCGGAAAAGAGCGCGAGGAGTCCGGCGACGAAGAGCGGCGTGAAGAGGACGGCGTAGAACGGAAAGGGAATGGAGAATGCGTCATATGCGAAGATGAGGAGAAAAGTGAGGACAAGCGCCCGGTCGCGGGAAGCGAGAATTCCCCATGTACCAGCAACGCTCACGAGCACGCTCCCCCCAATCAACCACAGTGTCCCCGCACCCGAAAAGCGCTCGAGGACAGACCGACTGGCGCCCTGCGTTCCATGGATCACGAACGTGGCGAGAGCGAGAGGATTACTGACGGTGTAGAGCGCGAGGAGAGCAATGGGGGTGCCCACGACGGCTGCGGTGCGCAGACGTGATTTCTGCTGATACCGCACGATGGACCAGACGATCGGAGTGAAGAGAACCGCTTGGTACGCCGTGAAGAGGCTTGCAAGCCACAACACCGCGATGAAGCCCGGGATGCGCGTGCAGAGATCCTTGCGCGAGCGCAGCCAGAGGAACACGAGCGCCTCCACGACCACAATCGGCGCGAGCATGATGCTGCCCGCCTGCAGGATGACGCCGGTGGAGAGGAGCCATCCGCCGCACACCGCCATGCGATCGGGGAAATGGAGCGATCTGCCCATCTCCCACACGAACCACACGGAATGGACAAGGAGAGTCGCGAGCAACACGCGCCAGAACATTTCCTG
This sequence comes from Candidatus Peregrinibacteria bacterium, assembly GCA_016201685.1. Taxonomy (GTDB): domain Bacteria; phylum Patescibacteriota; class Gracilibacteria; order Peribacterales; family Peribacteraceae; genus JACOTD01. Next base: position 3,866 of record JACQCJ010000016.1, read on the forward strand.
GAACGGGAGAAACGCCGTGAGATGCATCATCCAACGGAAGAGCGGCGGATGCGGATAAGGAATAGTGAGGAGATACTTGGCTTCATCCGTACGCACGCCGCCGAGCGCCTGCAGACTTGCGAGCAGCAGAGCATAGACTTCGAGGATGGCGCTCGTGATCAAAATCCGCTGTCGCATGGCTGGAGGATGTAGGAAGAGAGCGCGAGCACGAAGCAGCGGGAAGGATCCCGACCGCGGAAATGCGGACGATAGAGGAATCGGATCTGTGTGGGGCTCACCTGGCGCAGATCGAGATCGGAGAGGAGCCAACCGCGCTCCTGCGAAAGACGTTCAAGGGAAGATCGAACATTCGCGCGCACGGAGAACGACGTGTAGAGAGGAAGAAGAAATCCGATGCGAATGAGAAGAAAAAGCCCGATCACGCCGCAGAGCACGCTGAAGATTCGCCACTGGAAACGGAGAAGGAAGCGCATGATCGAATATCGGAATACTAGAGGACGGGAATGGAGAGGCAATGGAAGTCACC
>JACQCJ010000017.1 GCA_016201685.1 Candidatus Peregrinibacteria bacterium
CCCCCGACCCCTCCTCCGATGGAGGAGGGGGGACTGCCACCAATGATGGAAGTCACCCCTTTCTCCCACGGAGAAAGGGGCAGGGGGATAGAGGAAACAAAAACAAAACAAATCGCCCGCACTCCCTCCACCGAGATTTGGTCATCGGTCATTCTTCGCGATACACTCCGTTCATGCCAACCAAGCGCACGAATTCCCTCTCCTACGCCGCATCCGGCGTCAACATCTCCGCCGCGGACAGAGCCAAGCGCGGGATGGCGAAAGACTTGAAGACGAACGACAGGCGCGTCCTGAATGCGCTGGGAGCGTTCGCCTCGCTCTTCGATGCGCGGTTCCCCGGCTACAAGCATCCCGTCCTGGTGCTGAAGACCGAAGAACCCGGGAGCAAGCAGAAGATCGCACTGGAACACGGGCACGCGCGGTCACTCTGCTTTGACATGATCAACCACCTTGTGAACGACATCGCGGTGATGGGGGCCGTTCCCCTCGCCGTGCAGGACGCGATCGTCTGCGGAAAGCTCGAGAGCAAGACGGTGCGAGAGATCGTCTCCGGGATCGCGGACGCGTGCCGCGCGCAGGGCTGCGTGCTCACGGGCGGCGAGACCTCCGAGCAGCCCGGCGTGCTCCCCGCGGGCACGTACATTGTGACCTCGAGCATCGTGGGAGTGGTGGAGAAGGCGAAGGTGATCGACGGGTCGAGGATCCGCGAGAGAGACTGCGTGATCGGCGTCGCTTCGAACGGCCTCCACACGAACGGCTACTCGCTCGTGCGCGCTCTGCTCAAAAAGCATCCCGCGCTCGCCAAGAAGAAGATCGGCAGACGAACGTTCCTGGAAACAATCCTGCTGCCGCACACGTGCTACTACCAAGCGCTCCGGGGGCTCTTCGACGATCGATCCCTCCACGGCATGGCGCACATCACGGGTAGCGGCATCGGCGGCAATCTGAATCGGATCCTTCCTCCGCAGCTTGATGCAATGATCGACCTTTCACAGATCGACATTCTCCCCATCTTCCGCGTGATTCGCGAGACTGCGAACCTCTCCGACCGTGAGATGCTACAGACGTTCAACATGGGTGTCGGCCTCACGATCGTCGCGAAGCGATCGGCGGCGAAGCGGATCATGGAGCACCTGAAGCGAAACGGACATCGAAGTTCGGTCATCGGCGAGATCATTCCGGGCACGAAGACCGTGAAATTTCGCGGAGCATTGGTGTGGAAACGATGAGGGCATTGCATCGTATTATCAATGCATCGGATTTTGCCTAGAGTACGAGCGTGAGACTCAACTCCTCAGATTCGTACAAGAAACGCGAGCGGCCCGGAGGCTCCCTCCCCCTCAGCATGGCGCTCAGCGTGCTCACCTATCTTGGAGTAACGTGGGCCGAATACCAGCAATGCATCTCTCTGCACCGATGGTTGTTCACTCACATGCGACAGAAGAGTGATGGGGGGGCCCGTGGTGCATTCTTTTTGGTTTCGGTTCGAACGCGGGAAGCACGGCGTGGAACTGATCGTGTACGACGAGCAGCTCGGAAACAGATGTTTTTGGATTGGACAGAACGATAATGCTGAAGAATTGGCGCAAGACGGGGGCAAGTACATCGCGACGATGAAGAAGAAAACTATGAACAATGAACACGGCATGGAAATCACCTCCACGAGGCTTCCGATCGGCGGGTTTGGGAAATGTTTTCTTCCGATTGGCGAACTGCATTCGCTCTTACTCTCGTGCGGGAATCAAACCGAAGCGCTTGAAGCGAAAGGGCTGCACTTCTTCGTCACGCATGTCGGGAACAGCGAACTTCCCGTGGCTGTGAAAGCGTTTCAGGGATTCAAGGTTCGGACAGATCTTGTTCAAATGACAATTGTCCCCGAAGCTTCTACTGAAGTCCTCGGCGTTTCCCCAACCCCACGACAAAAATGAGAACTGCATTTTCGCCAATTTATCTGGTATTTCCCCAAAAAACCCCTACTCTTTGCCAAACTTTCCTTTCGCAGTGCCATGCAATCCGTCATCCAGCTCAGCATCGCAATGATGAACACACCGAGCTCGCTCGCGAAGGTGGGCGACAAGCTCCGCGCTGCGGATGTGAACATCAGCGCCATCACGTGCACGGAGGGAACGCCGAAGACTGTCATCCACTTGATCGTCGATGATCCCGAGACGGCGAAAATCGTGCTGAAAGATCTGGGTCCCGTCGTCACGACGAACGTGCTCGCGTTCAAGATGAAGAACAAGCCCGGCGCGATCGCATCCATCGGGCGCGAATGCGCTGCCGCGCACATCAATATCCGCAACATCTACGCGACCACCTGCGGCAAGGAGGCGATGGTGTACGTCTGGGTGGAGGACGTGGATGCGGCGATGCGGGCGCTGAAAGCGTGGAGGAAAGAATGAAGCTGCAAATCTTCCACCCAAGGGAGAGCATTCAACATGAGAATTTCATTGACTTCCCACTCGTGATGGACGACACTCCGCGCACATGCAACAGATTCGCGTCATCGCCGCCACCCGTCTCCTCCAGAAAATGGAGGGGCGACGTGCTGCGTGACCGGAATCCTTACGAAGAAGCAGCTCTCACCCTTCCCGTTCGAAGGGTTGTTTTTTGTTCCTTCACATTTTTATTCCCAAATGGGTGGCATGCGGACATAGATCGTTTCGTCCTCATTCCTCCCTCTTGGAGCAACGGTACATTTTCTCAACGAAAAAAGGAGAACTCATGCACACAATCAACGATCGCAGACAGGAATGGTTTGATCTGGTTTACCTCAAAACACTGGGCCGTATCAGACCTCAAAGGTTCACGCCCCCTCGAAGGCTTCGCATGGGCATCACTCTTGTCACATTGTGCGAAGACGATGGTTTTTGGTACGAGGGCGAACAGATTGGAAGCGTTTCGGACGCTGCGAAACGGTGGGGAGAAGAAACCCTCAGAAGAAGAACATCCCGAATGAACTAACGATTGTACCTAAACGTACCACGCTCCAAAAGGGAACACTCGGGCGGGAAGAGAATTGCTCTCTTCCCGCCCTCATTTGCCTTGCGGCTCGGAGATTGTCGCCTCGACAAAGCAGGAGCGTCAAGAATCTTGCAACGATCGTCATTCTCGTTCTTCGAATTTTCCGCTATACTGCAAGGATGACGGGGATGCCGAATGCGCTCATCCACCACCGGCACTTTTCGCCCTCGTGCGAGCCGTACCGCGCGTATGCCACGGCGACAAAAGACCGGCTGTTCGCGGATTTTCACGCATCTGAAGCGGGCCTCACGGACCATGAAGCGCACAAACGCTTGCTGACGGAGGGAAGAAATGAGCTCGTGACGCATCGGAAGCGCACAGCGATCGTGCAATTGCTCTCGAAGTTCGGAAATCCCCTCGTGCTCGTGCTGCTCCTCATCACGGGAATCTCCTTCGCCCTCGGGGATGCCATCAGCGCGATCCTCGTAGGGACGATGGCGGTGATCAGCGTTCTCCTCTCCTTCGGCGAAGAGTACCGCGCCGGCAAGGAGGCGGAGAAGCTGAAGAGTTTGGTTCACACGACGTCGACCGTGATCCGGCACGGGATGGCACGCGAAGTGCGCATCGCGGAGATCGTGCCGGGCGATGTGATTGAGCTCGTGGCCGGCGACATCGTTCCGGCGGACGTGCGCATCCTCCAGTGCAAGGACCTCTTCATCAACCAGGCGGCGCTCACCGGGGAATCGTTCCCGGCGGAGAAGTGCTGCGAGCCGCCGCATCCCAAGGACTGCATCGTGACGGAACTCCACAATATCGGCTTCATGGGATCGAGTGTCGTGAGCGGCACGGCGCGGGCGATCGTCGTCCGCACGGGACTCCAGACCCAGTTCGGCGCGATCGCAAAGGAGCTTGCGGAGGCGGAGCCCGAGACGAGCTTCGACCGTGGCATTCGGGAACTCACGGCGTTGATGCTGCGGCTGATGATCGCTCTCGTGGTCGTGATCTTCGCCATCAATGCGCTGACGAAGGGCAGCCTTCTCGAAGCGCTCCTCTTCGCCCTGGCCGTGGCGGTGGGGCTGACGCCGGAGATGCTCCCGATGGTCGTCGCCCTGAACCTCTCCAAGGGCGCGATCGCGATGGCGCGGAAGAAGGTGATCGTGAAGCATATCGATTCGATTCAGAACTTCGGCGCGATGGATGTGCTGTGCACCGACAAGACCGGCACGCTGACCTTGGACAAGATCGTGCTCGAGCGCTACTGCGATGTCACGGGCAAACAGGACGAGCACGTGCTGCGCGAGGCCTACATCAATAGCTACTACCAGACGGGCCTCAAGGGACTGCTCGACCGGACGATTCTGCAACACGAGAAACTGGACGTCCACGGGCTCACGAAAATCGATGAGATTCCGTTCGATTTCTCGCGGAAGATCATGTCGGTCATCATCGCAATGCACGGGAAGCATCGCCTGATCGCCAAGGGCGCTCCGGAGGAAATTTTCAAGCGCTGCACGCACTACGCGCTCGACGGGAAAACGCACGCTATCACGAACGAACGCCTGAGATTTCTCGAGAAAGAAGAGGAGGCGCTCAGCGCCGAGGGATTCCGAGTGCTCGCGGTGGCCGTGCGCGAGGAACCCATGACGCGCACGACGTTCTCACGCGAGGATGAACGCGCACTGACCCTGATCGGCTACCTCGCATTCCTGGATCCGCCCAAGCCCACCGCAAAGGAGACGATCGCTGCGCTGCGGGATCTCGGGGTGGCCGTGAAGATCCTCACCGGTGACAACGCGATCGTGACCAAAAAAATTTGCGGCGACGTGGGGCTGGATATCGAAGGATTCCTCACGGGCGATGTCATCGAACAATTCTCGGACGAGGAGCTGCGGTCCAAGATCGAGCACGTGACGGTGTTCGCGCGGTGTTCACCGCTCCAGAAGGAGCGCGTGATCGCCGCGATCCGCAGCAACGGCCACACGGTGGGGTACATGGGCGACGGCATCAACGATGCCCCGGCGCTCAAAGCTGCTGATGTCGGCATCTCGGTGCAGAATGCCGTGGACATCGCCAAGGAATCGGCCGATCTGATTCTCCTGCAGAAGAGCCTCGTTGTCCTCAAGGAGGGCATCGTGGAAGGACGACGGACCTTCGCGAACATCCTCAAGTACATCCGCATGGGCACGAGCAGCAACTTCGGCAACATGCTCAGCATGACCGGGGCGAGCATCCTCCTGCCCTTCCTGCCGATGCTCCCGATTCAAGTGCTCCTCAATAACTTCCTCTACGACCTCTCGCAGCTCGCGATCCCCACGGACGAGATCGATCCGGACGC
>JACQCJ010000013.1 GCA_016201685.1 Candidatus Peregrinibacteria bacterium
GAATTCGCTGCATTGGCTCTCACGCGCAAAGAGTTCCACGGTGAGTGGAACTGCAGTATCCAGCCACGGACAGCGCGGGCGGATTGAAACGATTGTTTACGTGCAGGCCCTTAGAGTAATCCCACAAAATCTGGACAATCAGCAAACTCTCCAAAGCATGCCTCCGTAGCTTTCATACGTCTTCTTGAGGAAAATGGAGAACAACGGATGTGGAGAGAAAATTGAGAAAATGAAAGCGAAGGGGTATAGATCGCAACTCGCCCTTCGCAATTTATTTTTCATCACTCAACTCCATGAGTAATTTCCTGGAGACTTCCACATGCTCCATCAATGACCCGATCGACACCCACTCGTCCGCCGCATGGAATCCACCGCCGACCGGCCCGTAGAGGAAGGAAGGAATGCCGCGCGATGCGAAGTGCCGCGCATCGGTGGCGCCGTGCTCACGTGTGAGCGCGATGGAGTGACCGGTGACATCCTCGAGGATACGCTTGAGACGTTGGAGCATCGGGTGCGCCGGGTCGATCTGGAGCGGATCGGCTTGCTCGAGGAGTATCAGCGTGCAGCCACTCGGGAGGGCGCGCGCAACGATTGCAAGAGCCTCGGAGGGAGTTGCGCACACGGTCGGCGGGAAGCGGATGTCGAGCGTGCACGTGGCGGCATCGGGGACGGCGTTCATCGCGATGCCGGCGCTGAGTTGCGTCGGCGAGACGGTCACCCGCCAGTCCGCGCTGGTCCCGGGCGGGAAGGTTGTTGAGAGGATCTGCAGGGCGCTTCCGAGGAGTGCGATCGGATTCACGCATGTCCACGGATACGCTCCGTGACCGCCCTTCCCCGTGCACGTGAGGCGCGCCCACGCGGCGCCTTTGTGCTCGACGATGATCACATGGCCGTCGCCGCCGTCGGGTGTGCAGGCGACGGGGACGTTGCCGAGGATCTGCTGCTCGAAGAGCGCAGGGATCGTCGCGCCGCCGATCTCCTCGTCGCTCGTGAGGAGAACGCTCGCGGGAGGAATCCTGCCGGATCGACAGAGCTCGTCGAAGGCGATGAGGAAGGGAAGCGCACATCCCTTCATATCCTTCACGCCGCGCCCGAGCGCACGATCACCGTCCATGCGCAGATGAAATTGATCGGCAGGCGCGGGCACGACGTCGATGTGGGCGAACCAGAGAAGGCGGGCGTCGGGATGGGGAAGGGAGAGATACGGCGCTCCGCGAACTTCCCCTCGCATGGGGGGCGCCCGCGCGTGCGAGAAGAAACCCGTCTCGATCCAATCGAGACATTCCCGTTTGGCGTCCTCTCTCCCCACGACCGTCGGGAACGCGATGAACTGCTCGAGGAGGGAGAGGAGAAGATGCCGATTCATGAGCGCACTATAGGACGTGAGCCCATCCCTTGCGAGGAGCACACGAAAACGCCCCGCAGTTGCGGGGCGTCCTCGCGAAGCGTCGTGCTTACCTCCTCCTCTTCTTCGTCTTCCTCTTCTTGGTCTTCTTCGCCTTCTTTTTCTTCTTCGCAGCCATAGTGAAGAGTGGGGAAAAAATACTTTTTGCATTCTATGACCTTCTTTGCTGAGAAGAAAGAAGATCACGCGGCGTCAAAAGAAATTTATGATGTTGTGTGCATTCGAAAAAATATTTTGCAGAACTTCCTTCAGAGATCACCCAGAATATGTCCCAACTTTTCCTTCTTCGTCTTCAGATACTTCCTCTGACGATCGCTCGAGGGAACGATCTGCATCGGCACCTGCTCGATCACTTCGAGTCCGTACCCTTCGAGCCCCACGATTTTCTTGGGATTATTCGTGAGCAGGCGAATCTTCCGCGCGCCGAGATCATTGAGGATCTGCGCACCGATGCCGTACTCTCGCAGATCGGCGCGCAGCCCCAATCGCTCATTCGCCTCCACCGTGTCGAGGCCTTCGCGCTGCTGCAGATCGTACGCGCGCACCTTGTTGACGAGGCCGATCCCGCGTCCCTCCTGCCGCATGTACAGGAGAATGCCTTCTCCCGCTTCGGCGATCTGCTTCATCGCCACATGAAGTTGCTGCCCACAATCACAGTAGTGCGAATGGAACACGTCTCCCGTGAGGCATTCGGAGTGGACGCGCACGAGCACAGGTTTGAGAGGATCAATCGTCCCCCGCACGAGCGCAACGTGTTCGCTGCGATGGGGCGAGTCGGCGTACACCTTCATCCGCCATGTCCCGGTGTCAGTTCCCAGATCCGTCTCGGCCTCGAGCCGCACGAGCGTCTCATGCTTGCGCCGCCACGCGATGAGGTCGGCAATCGTGACGACGGGAATGTCGTGCTCGTGACCGAACGCGAGGAGGGACGGCAAACGCATCATCGTGCCGTCGTCGTGCATCATCTCGCTGATCACGCTTCCTTCGCGCTTCCCCGCCAAGCGGCAGAGATCGACCGCTGCTTCGGTATGCCCCGCGCGCACGAGCACGCCTCCGTCGTGCGCGCGAAGCGGGAAAACGTGTCCCGGCCTGCGCAGATCGCTCGGCTTGGCGAGCGGATGGATGGCGGTGAGGATCGTCCGTGCGCGGTCGTGCGCGGAGATGCCGGTCGTGACTCCCTCGGCCCCCTCGATGCTCACCGTGTACGGAGTCTTGCGCAGAGAAGTATTGACGGCGACCATCGGCGGAAGATTCAATTGATCGGCGATGGCATTGCTGAGGGAAAGGCAGACGACGCCGCCGGTGTGCCGGATCATGAAGGCGAGTTTCTCCGGAGTTGCGTGTTCGGCTGCGAGAATCAAATCGCCCTCGTTCTCGCGATCCTCATCATCCACGACGATCACGAACCGCCCGTCGCGGAGCCTGTCGAGGGCCATTGGGATCGGGGCGATCTGTTCCATGGAAGAAGAAGTGTAGCAGAATTGAGGGGTTATTGTGTGTCAGTCGGATCGAAGACGATGATCTGGGACAGGAATCAATTTAATTGTCGCAAGATCAGTTCCTAATAATCGGGATGTGCGATTTCGACGGTCAATTGAAAGTAAGACAAAAATGGGTGCGCGCTTACCTTTCTTTTTTTGTTTTCCAATCGAGCTGTAGGCGAGCGTGGCGGCTCGTTCGGATTTTGAACGCGGCAATTTGAATCGCAATCCGCGCTTTGCAATCAGAGTATTGATTTTTTTCGTCAAAATTTGCCCTTTCTTTAGAGGGAGCGGATTGGGCACTTTGAAGGATCGAATGGTGTATTGCAATCTCTGCCGGATAGCTTCCATGAGAGGAGCAATGTCCTTGTCCGCTTCCGTCAATTCAGGAAATGGATCCTCATTATCGAATAATTCTTGTTGATCAATATGTTCTTTATCCATAGGAACATGGATTCTACACCATCCTTTCAATTGCAAAACGCCAACGACTCATTTCACCTGCAGCGTGTACGTCTGCCTCATGGCACGATTGATACCGTGCCCGATGCGCACGTAGTAGGTTCCCGCCGGGAAGGAATACTGCTGATTGCAGACCGGTCCCGCGAAGCCGTAGATGTCCACGTCCGTCCAGGGGTAGATGAGGCACGTGACCTGCGATGCGCTGATCGTCTGGACGGTGAGCGGCACGCCGTTTCCCGTCGGATCTTTGACGGTGAACACGTACCAATCTTCCAGATCGTTCGAGGCGAGATCGGCCGTGCGCACTTGTCGCAGCGCGATGGGCAACGCTTGGGAGAGGCCGTCATTGCCGTCGCCTTTGCCGACCGCAGCGCTCACCGTGAACGCGGCGTTTTGGACGGTCGCGCGCAAGTCGAGCTGGTAATCGCCGGCGGTGAGTGCATTGAGAAGGAAGCAGCTCTGGTTCTCCTGGTACCCGAGGTAGTACTCGGGCGAGAAGCCGTCGGCTTGCACGTGGAAGAGACGACACGTGATCTGCGCGCTGCCGGCATTCACGAGGCTCGTTTGAATGTTCACGACGGTCGGGGACGCCAGACGGAATTTGTAAGAAATGGCATACGGACTGAGCTGCCACGATTCGGTGAAGGGGAAATTCATCGTGTGGATGTCCGGCTTGGGGGGGTTCGCCTTCGTCGAGGACGAGGAGGCCCGCGAGCTCGCGCTCACGGCGGAGGAGGACGAGCCGGTCTGTGTCATCGACGCCTCGCTCGCTGCGGATGCTTCGCTCGATGAGGAAGACATGGTGGCGCCCACGGAGAGGCTCGCCTGCCACGCCGCGTAGACGAGGGCCGCGGCCTGCTGGCGCTCCATCGGATCATCGGGATAGAACTGTGCGTTATCGATGCCCGTGAGCGGGAGAATTCCCTGTTGCGACGCAGCGACGAGGTACTTGCCGTACCACGCTTTCGGATTGGCGTGCGGGAGACCCGCGGCCGCGATGTCATCGTGGGTGACATCGTTCACCCCAAACCCGAAGACAGTGAATGCCATCTTGAGACCCTCCGCGAAGGTGACCGTATTGTTTGGGCGGAATGTGCCGTCGCCGTATCCTCTGATGAAGCCATGCTCGAACGCATCACACACGTACGACGCGAACCATGCATCCGCCGTGAACTCCTTCCCGAAACATGTTCCGTTTGCGGGAGAGGCGGTTTTGCCCGCGGCGAGGTAGAGCATCTTGAGTATCGCCGCGCGGTTCACGGGATTCTTGGGACGGAAGGTGCCGTCGGGGTTCCCGCGGATCACGCCGTTCTGGACGAGGGTCGCGATGGCATCCGCATAGGGAGACGTGCTCGGGACATCGGGAAACGTCGCCGCATGTGCCAGGAGTGGAAAGAGCAGCAGAGAAGCGGTGAAGAGACGAGCGAAACGCATACGAAAAGGGGCAACGACGGGAACATCGTAGCCTGAACAAAATCGTTGCTCAAGAGATCAAGAACGGAGCGACTTGAGTTGTGCAAGAGAATGTAGCACGGCGCGCGCAGCTTCCGTTCCTCGATGGAGCCGGGCACGAGCACTCTGAAGATCGTTCACGTAGAGCACTTCGAACGCGAAGGGAATCTGGTAGCGGAGTTGCACGTCCATCATGCCTCTGGCGGCTTGCTGCGCCAGGAGTTCCGCGTGATGCGTTTCCCCCTCGACGATGATGCCGAGACCGATGAGCGCATCCACCTTCTTCTCGGAGGCGAGTGCATCACCGATGAGCGGAATTTCGAACGAGCCCGCCGCTTCGCGTTCGATGATGTTCTTGGAGAGAATGCCGGCCTCCAGAAGTCCTTTCCTGGCGCTCTCCTGAAGCTGAGCCATCTCCTTCTTATAATAGGAGGAATGCACGATGGCGATCCGCCAGGAGGGATTCACAGTCCCCCGCCACGATTCTGTTCTCTGCTGCTTCATGCCAATAGAATAGCAAAAACGAACCTTATGCGGGCGTCTCTGACTCAGGCGGCTTTGCTGCGTCGACAGTGGTCGTGAGTTCTCCGGGGAACTCCACTTCAATCATCTCATCGAAGAACGCAACAATCTCGGGAACGTCCGCCAATGTTGCACGAACCTTCAGCAGCCTATCATTCCTCGCAACGCGGTCGTATGCGATGCGAAGAGCATGTATGGCATGAAGATCATCATCCCCATTGGAGGAGACATTGAATTGAATCTTTGGATCGTGCGCTACTTTATCTACAAATGCTTGTATGCTCATCCGTTGCTCCTTCAAATCTTCTTTGGCTTGTGTGAATCGCCTATTTTGCGGTGAGGTTTCTTCAAGTTTGGTAAGGAGAACGTCAAGCCGACCTCGAAAAAATGTTATCCGTTCTTCAATCCTCTGTTCCAAGATGTATTTCGCATGAGGGCGATTGATGCCGCTTTGCGCCATCGCTTGAGAAAGCGAATCGGGTGCATTGAGCTTCGTGCTCTCTTCTATCCAAGAGCGGTACGTGCGCTTTTCGATTGTGCCTGAAATAGCAGTGTGGGGAAGAAATGTCTTGGTATATTATAGACCTTTTTCCGTGACTGTCGATGGAACGACGATCCTACTGAATTATGGCATCCCTCTGCGAACCGATCGCACAAGAACATCCGTCTCCACATTCACGCAGTCGCCGATTGCGAGCGAACCGAGCGTCGTCATCTCCAGTGTGTGTGGGATAAGCGCCACCGTGCAGCGACCATCCTCCACCTGAGTAACAGTGAGGGAGACACCATCGATGGCGATGGAACCTTTGGGGAGAACGAAGGGGAGGAGTTTTTTTGGAAGGGAAATGGTGAGGAGGGAGTTATTATTCTCAGCCCTCTCCCCTGTCCCCTCCCTCCCAGGAGGGATGCGCGTAGAGAGCTCAATGCCTAAATTTTCCTCCACCCCCGACCCCTCCTCCGGGGAAGGAGGGGGGAATGTTCGAATGGTCGAATGAATGACGGTGAGTACAGTGTTCAAATGTTGAAGAATATCTTCATTCGTGAATCGTAGTGTATGAACGCCAAGATATTCTCGCAGAGAACGATCACGAATATGGTCTTCTTTGCTCACGGCTTCGGTTCGGTGAATGGATCCATCCACTTCAACAGCAATATTCAGTGACGGACAATAAAAATCCAGTATGCGACCTCCGAGTGGATATTGACGTCGAAATCGAACGCCGAGCCGGTCATAGCGCAATGCTTGCCATAAGGCCTTTTCGGCTTTCGTCGGCTTTTTTCTCATTTCACGGGCAAAATGCATGATGTTTCGATTCGTAGCACGCTTTTCTGTTTTCTCCCCTTCCTCCACGGGAGGAAGGGGCGGGGGGACTTGTCCGACGGAGCCTTGGCGAAGTCGGATGGAGGTAATTGTGCCAATGCCCTCCACATGCCCTTGGACAATGTGCCCTTCGAAGCGATCCGCTGCGCGTATCGCCCGCTCGAGGTTGACGCTCTGGCCGTTCCTGAGCATTCGGAGTTTCGTCTTCGACCACGTCTCGGGGACGATGTCGAACGTCATGGACCGGCGATTGAAGGAGACGACAGAGAGACACGCGCCGCTGACGGCAATGCTCGACCCAATCTTCAGATCTTTGAAGATGCCTGGACGCTCAAGGACAAGGGAATGATCGTCTTTGGAGAGAACCTTCGCCGTGGCTTCGATGAGACCGGTGAACATGGGAAAAGTGTAGCGCCCCTGACCCTGGACATCCCCCGAATTTTCTGATAGGCTAAGGCCTCCGACGGCCCGCCGCAGCGAGGCCGTTTTTTTGTGTTTTTCGCCTATCCATGGACCAGATCATCATCAAGGGCGCCCGCCCTTCGATCCTTCGATCCGATTCAGGATCGTTCTGTACATATCTTGAGGGAAGATTCATGGATCGTCCTGAGCCAAGTCGAAGGACGGCACGCTCAGGACGGGCACGCAGTTTCTCTCCTTCGCTGTAGCCTATGGAACATATCGTTATCAAAGGCGCCCGGATGCATAATTTGAAGAATATCGATGTGTCGATCCCCCGGAATAAATTGACCGTGATCACGGGCCTCTCGGGGTCGGGGAAATCCTCACTCGCGTTCGATACGATCTTCGCGGAGGGACAGCGGCGGTACGTGGAGAGCCTCTCGGCGTACGCGCGGCAGTTCATCGCGCAGATGGAGAAGCCGGAGGTGGATAGCATCGAGGGCCTCAGCCCCGCAATCTCGATCGATCAGAAGACTGCGCCCAGGAACCCCCGTTCCACCGTGGGAACGGTGACGGAGATCTATGACTACATGCGGCTCCTGTGGGCGAAAGTGGGCAAGGTGCACTGCAGCATTTGCGGCAAGATGCTCGGCAAGCAATCGGCCTCGCAAATCGTCGACACGATCACGCGCATGCCGGAAGGAAGGAAAATCTTCCTGCTCGCTCCGATCGTTCAGGGGAGGAAAGGCGAGCACGTGAAGGTGATCGAAGCCATCCGCCGCGAGGGCTTCGTCCGCATGCGCATCGATGGGCAGATCGTGACGGTGGATGAAGACATTCGGCTCGACCCCAAGAAGACTCACACGATCGAGATCGTGGTGGATCGTTTGTTGGTCCGCGATCTGCAGACGAAGGACGGCGAGGTGAACGCCAATCGAACGAGGCTCGCGGATTCGGTGGAACTCTGCTTGAAGAAAGGGGAAGGCTCACTGATCGTTCTCGATGCGGAGACGAATGGAGAAACGCGCTTCGCGGAATCGTTCGTGTGCCCCGAGCATCCCGAGGAGGACATTCCAGAAATCGAGCCGCGCAGCTTCTCGTTCAATTCCCCGCACGGCGCGTGCGAGAACTGCCACGGCATCGGATCGGTGTTGCAGGTGGACGAGAGCGCCATCATCCCCAACCCCCGCCTCTCGCTCAGTGAGGGCGCCATCCATCCCTGGGCCACGTCCGCGAGCCGCACGGGATTCATGTCGCAAGTGCTGGGATCGCTCTCACGGAAAGTCGGCTTCAGCATGGCGATCCCGTGGGAGAAGCTCGAGGAAGCGATTCGCCGGATCATCCTGCATGGGTATCCGCATCCGCTCACGGTGGAGATTCAGTCGATGAAGTTCGGCGGCACGTACCAGACGACGTACGAGGGCGTGATCCCCAATCTGGAGCGACGTCACAGCGAGACCGAGAGCAGCTACATGCGCACGCAGATCGAGGAGTACATGCTGGAGCTCCCCTGCGCGGTGTGCGGCGGCAGGCGCCTGAAGAAGGAAATCCTCGGGGTGACCGTGGGAGGGAAGAACGTCATCGAGGGGACGGATATGGCGATTGATGAGGCGAGGAGTTTCTTTGTGGGACTTATTCCAGTGGAAATTGCGAAGGGCCCTTCGACTCTGCTCAGGACAGGCGAATTGCGAAGGGCGAATGATGGAAATAATTCGCAAATCGCACTTCGCAACTCGCAAATCACCGACGGTTCGATGAACCATCGATCGGCTTGCATCAGCGCGACAACGCGAAGCTGATTGCGACCCTCCTGCAGTTGCGTGACCTCGGCAACACCGTCATCGTCGTGGAGCACGATGAGGAGACGATCCACACCGCGGACTACCTCCTCGAGATCGGCCCGGGCGCCGGAAAGTACGGAGGAGAGGTGATCGCGCAGGGGACGCCAGAGGAATTGATTGCCGAGCCGACGTCGGTGACGGGACAGTACCTGAGCGGGAAGAAATCGATCGAGATCCCCAAGATTCGCCGCACAGGATCGGGGAAGACCATCGTCGTCCGGAACGCCCATCACCACAACCTGCAACACGTGACGGTGGAGTTTCCGCTGGGAACGTTCATCGGAGTTTCGGGCGTCTCAGGATCGGGAAAATCGAGCCTCATCCACGGCATCTTGGGGCCGGAGCTCCAGCGCGTCCTCAACGGCGCCCATAGCAAAGCGCAAGACGTGGGCGCGATCGAGGGGCTCGAGCACTTGGATAAAGCGATCGTCATCGACCAATCCCCCATCGGCCGCACGCCACGGAGCAACCCCGCCACGTACACGGGCGTCTTCACCGAAATCCGCGACATCTTCGCCACGACGCCGGAGGCGAAATTGCGCGGCTACAAGGCCGGCCGCTTCAGCTTCAACGTGAAGGGCGGGCGGTGTGAGGAGTGCGAAGGTGATGGACTCAAGCGCATCGAAATGCACTTCCTTCCCGACGTGTTCGTCACGTGCGAGTCGTGCCACGGCAAGCGCTACAACAGAGAAACGCTCGAGATCACCTACAAAGGGAAAACGATCGCGGAGGCGCTCGACATGACGATCACGGAGGCCACGGGATTCTTCGGTGCGATCCCGCCGATCAAGAACAAATTGCAGACACTCGAGGACGTGGGACTCGGCTACATCCACTTGGGACAGAGCGCGACAACGCTCAGTGGCGGCGAAGCGCAGCGCGTGAAGCTCGCGACGGAATTGACGAAGCGCGCCACGGGCAAGACCTTCTACATCCTCGATGAACCGACGACGGGCCTCCACTTCGACGACATCAAGAAGCTCCTCGAGGTCTTGCAGCGACTTGTGGACAGAGGCAACACCGTCCTCGTGATCGAGCACAATCTCGACGTCCTCAAGTCCGTGGACCACGTGATCGACATGGGACCGGACGGGGGCGGGGGCGGGGGCAAGATCATCGCCGTGGGAACGCCGGAGGAAGTGGCGGAAGCGGAGGGGAGCTATACGGGAGAGTATTTGAGGAAGATCTTGACGAAGCATTGATAAGAATTTATGGAATTGAAAAAAAACGTGAATTTTCATAGTTTTACTCCCCCATGCCCTGCGTTCAAGCGGCTGCGCGTAGCCGCAGCAGCGCAGACGCGAGACGCAGGCACCTTAGGTCTCGCACATGAATAAGTGTTACACTCTCCAACCATGGAATCCCCCATGGCCACATTGGAGAAAAGCTACAAGCTGATCGCTCCCCATCTCGATGAGCGCGCCCGAAGGTTGTGGTGTGCATCGCAGGCTCAAG
>JACQCJ010000001.1 GCA_016201685.1 Candidatus Peregrinibacteria bacterium
GAAAATTGAGAAAATGAAAGCGAAGGGGTATATTCTGTTATAGATGCGTATGAAGAAATTGGTATCCATTCTCTATACGGCAAGCATCCTCCTCGGCAGTTTCTGCCCGATGCCGATGGCATCCGCCATGCCGTTACCGAAAGCGATGGAGCGTGTTTCACAGGTGCAAGCTGTCATGAGTCCCAATATTCTCTACTCTGCGCCGATGACTCCGGCACCAGTCATGGCCAGTTACTTTGAATCTTCACCAATTGCCATGGCTCCGGGAGGTTGCCCCGGGGGGAATTGCGTCGTGATGGATCACTCGCTGAAACAAGAAATTGCCATGTCTGCGGCGGCTGGAGACGTACGGGGGGGAACAACGCTTCCCGTGATTGTACCTTCTATTGCTGACTCGCTCTCGTCGCCTTCTCTGCCGTTTCCGCATTTGGGTGGCTCGTATCTCGTCAATACCATTGCAACGATTGTTGTGAGAGTGTGAAAGAGGATCATTGCATCAGAGTGCTGACCTCGGTCAGCCTCTCTTGTTTTGTATCCTTTCCACATTCTCACTATGGAGAAAGATTCTGAAAATCAACGTTGTGCGGAACTCCGCATAGGAGGGATGACCTGCGCGAGTTGTGAGATCATGCTCGAACGCAAACTCAAGAAGGTGCCCGGTGTCCTTTCGGTAAACGTGGATCACCGCACCGGCAAGGCGAAGATCGTGGCCGACGCGAATGCGCTCCCCGATGGCGAACAGATCGAGTCTCTTGTCCGCGATGCAGGCTACCGCCTCATCGATGGATCGACAGCAGAGTCCTCACAGGAACATCACGAGAAGGCCGTCCTGAAAGTCTGTATCGACGGTATGACATCGCCCCATGACGAACGACTGCTTCGTGAGAAGCTCAAGCTCGTCCCCGGCGTCCACAATGCCTCCGTTCACTCACATCGCGGCACCGCCAACGTCTACTACAAAGGACAGCCGCCGCTCTGGGAGCATCTCAAGGAAGCGGTCGAGAGCGTGGGTTACCAGCTGCGCCATCCCGACGAGCAGCCCTCGGTCATCGAACCGCCGCATCGCAAGTGGATGGAGATCGGCGCATGTCTGCTCATCATCTTCGCACTCTATAAGCTCCTCAGCGCGTTCGATATCCTCACCTTCGCCACCTCCGCAGCTGGAGCGACAACATTCGGCGGCATCTTCCTGATCGGCATCGTCGCGGGGACCTCCAGCTGTCTCGCGGTCACCGGCGGACTCCTCCTCAGTGTCGCCGCGAAGTACAACGAGGTGCATCAAACGGAGACGAGGTGGCATAAATTCAAGCCCCTTCTCTCCTTCAATATCGGCCGCTTGGTATCCTATTTCCTCTTCGGCGGATTGGTCGGCGTGATAGGAAAGTCAATCATTCTCACTCCGACGATGACGGGATACATGAACGTCATCATTGCGCTGGTGATGGTCTCCATCGCCCTCTCGATTCTGAAGATCCTTCCGAAGGGAAAGTTTGGCATCCGACCACCGAAGGCGCTCTCTCACTGGGTCGCAGGCCTTGCGGAGAGCCATCACCCCACTGCTCCGTTCGTCCTCGGAGCTGGAACGTTCTTCCTTCCGTGCGGCTTCACGCAATCGCTGCAGCTCATCGCCCTCGCTTCGGGGAGTTTCCTCACCGGAGCGATGACGATGTTCGTGTTTGCGCTGGGAACTCTGCCGGCGCTCCTCGGCATCAGCGCAATCTCTTCTACGGCCAAGGGAACCTTCTCCCGGTTTTTCCTCCGGTTCGCCGGTGTGCTCGTGTTGATTCTCGCACTGTGGAACGGAAGGAACGGGTTGCTCCTTGTTGGCATCGATCCCACAAGCTATCTCCCGCAATTCCTTTCGCAGCAACCTGCGTACGCTGCCGGAAAAGACCCCAATGTCACAGTGACATCAAACGGAGAGCAGATCATGCGTCTGGATGTGGGCCGTTTTGGTTACAAGCAGAAATCCTTCACCGTGACCGCGGGCAAGCAGACATGGATCTATGCCACGGCGGAAGCAGGAATCGCAGGCTGCACGTCAGGTCTCACGGTGCCAAAGCATCGACTCGCAAAGATCCTGCAGCCCGGTCCGCCGAATCCACGCACCGGCCAGAATGTTCTCGGCCCTTTCACCCCAACCGGAAATTTCACGGTCTCCTGCGCGATGGGCATGATCACCGTACCCGCCTACGCTGAGGGCGTTGCCGTAGCGAACGCCGACGCTGGCGCCGCCGCACCACCGAGTGCCGCGATTCCTCCCAACGCGCAAGTGGTGAAGCTCACCTGGAATAATGGCTACGAGCCTCGCACAATCAGAGTGAAGAACGACCGTCCGACGGCTCTTCTTGTCTCTGCAGAGGTACCGACGGGAGGATGCATGAGCTTCCTCCAGTCCCGCGAATTCAATCAGGCGACGCAGGTACCAAAGCCGGGCGAGCCACCCGCCGTGCTCATTCTTGCAACGGACAAAGCACAGCCTGGTCGCTATCCTCTCCTCTGCAGCATGGGAGCAGAGATGGCGGATCTCATAGTGGATCTCTCAATGAAGCTTCCTGAATGAGTCTTTACTTACCCACTTCCCTCTACCCTTATGTCCCCAATCAGTTGGCAGCACGTTCCGCAGAATGACAGCAGAGCAAGATCACGCTCCAGAGCCGTTATTGTCTCATCTGCGATCGCATCCTCTCAGCCATTCCAGATCCAGTGGATGGCCGTGAGTTTTGCTCTCATTGGCATCATCATTGGCTTCTTCCTCCACGCGTTCACGCTTCCTTCGATCGCAGCCTCTCCCTCGTCTTCACCCATCGCACAGGGAAATAGTATTCGTCCACCTGATCCGAATGCCCCTGTTCAAGGAGGCGGCTGTGGTGGCGGTTCAAAACAGGGCGGGGGGTGCGGCGGTGGAGCACAGGGTGGCGGATGTGGCGCGGGAGGGTGTGGAGCAGGTGGAACCGGAGGTGGAGGATGTGGTGCCGTTCAGCCCTCTCGTAGCTAATTCTTCTGTTTGTCTCTTTTCCTCTTCCTTCTATGACTCCGCTCAACTGGCAAGAAACTTCCCCCAAAGGGACTGTGCAACTTCATCCTGAAGGTTCCCCTGCTTCTTCTTCAAACCCGTGGTTCGCCGTGTCCATCGGTCTCATGGGAATCATCCTCGGGTTCGCCATCGGCTCTTGGCGCGCATCGAACATCTCCGTTGCAGGTGGCAGCCAGATTGCTGCAGCACCAATTGCTCCGCCCATTGCGCCAACGGCCGTTGCTCAACCTCAACCGCCTCAGCCCGTAGGAAAGCCACCCGCACCAATCGACCCAAAGG
Source organism: Candidatus Peregrinibacteria bacterium (assembly GCA_016201685.1). Classification (GTDB taxonomy): domain Bacteria; phylum Patescibacteriota; class Gracilibacteria; order Peribacterales; family Peribacteraceae; genus JACOTD01. The sequence goes on from JACQCJ010000001.1 coordinate 3,317, forward strand.
CGGATCGTATCCGCGGTGATCTGAGCAAGGCGAAGGTGGCTCTCATCGAGTACTCGGACTTCGAGTGCCCCTTCTGCAAGCGTTTCTTCCCGACGGCAAAGCAAGCGCTCTCCACCTACGGCGACAAGGTTGCCTTCGTCTACCGCGATTTCCCCCTGAGCTTCCATCAGAATGCGCACAAGGAAGCGGAGGCGGGACGGTGCGTGTTTGATCTCGGCGGCAATGCTGCGTTCTGGAAGTACCACGATTACGTTTTCGAGAAGACAACCTCGAATGGAACTGGGTTCCCGCTTGATCAGCTGCCGGTTGCCGCGAAGCAGGCAGGAGTGGACAGCGCGAAGTTCCAGACGTGTCTCGATAGCGGGAAGTACAGCAAGCTCGTCGATGATGAAGAAACGTCGGGAGGCGCAGCAGGAGTCACAGGAACGCCTGGCAATTTCGTCGTGAATCTGAAGACGAACGACTTCAAGATCATCTCCGGCGCCTATCCGTTCGATACCTTCAAGACAGCCATCGACGCGATGCTGCAGTGAGGAGAGATGTCTTATTCTTTCCGCTGGTTTTCGACCGGTCCGCCTTGCATCCGATGTTGCAAGGGGGTAATGTACCCTTACCCCCTACCCCTTCTCTCATGAAAATCGATGCAAAAAAGAAGACGTTGGATGCGATCAAGCGACTCGATGGCCTCCTTGTGAAGCTGCACGCGATGGTGGACGAGGATGCCTACTGTCCCAAGGTTCTGGAAATCGCCCTTGCAATGCAGGGTCAACTGAAGTACATCCAAGGCACTGTTCTGGAAAGCCATTTGTACACGTGCGCCGAGAAGAAGCTCTCGTCCAAGAAAAAGGGCGCATTCATCGGAGAACTTCTCGCTGTCATCGGCCTTTCCACACGCTAACTCTCCACCGTATGCAAACGATTGTTTCCATCCCCGGCATCCACTGCACATCCTGCGCGGCGCTCATCAAGGA
>JACQCJ010000002.1 GCA_016201685.1 Candidatus Peregrinibacteria bacterium
ATTTTGGCTTGCAGAAAAAGAAATCATGGTCTGCTCGCGTCGCGTTCACCGAGGGCTGCGGACAGAAAGCGATCAGGAGTTTTCCGCGCGGGGAAAACCACCGTGCAGCATCGTGTCCAGTCTATGTTGGGAAACCTCTGTATCCAGATTGAGGTCTATTATGGGGGCATTGGCGTCACGGCGGAGCAAAAACTTGAGAATTTTCGAGCGCGTACACTCACAGAGATTCCCCCTCTTTCTCCATGACCGCCTCCTTCGTCCGCCACCGCGTCCGCGACTACGAAACATGGAAGAAGATCTTCGATGCGTATGAGTCCTTGCGCAGAGAGCACGGCGAGCAGAGTGCTGTCATTCTTCGGAATGTCGAGGATCCCAACGACGTCACCATCATCAACACGTGGCCTTCCCTCGAAGTCCCACGGTCGTTCTTCGCTCTGCCGGAGCTGCACGAGAAAGCGATGCAGGAAGCCGGCGTGCTCGGGGAGCCGACGGTGTTCGTGGGGGAGGAAGTCGGATGATGATCGCACGCGAGCTTCGGAAAGCGTCGTCACGACGAAGGAAAATTCCCCCCCGTTCTGCGCATTGCCAACAATGCGCTACGATGCAGCCATGCGTCGCCTCTTCCTCTCCTGCTCACTGTTCCTCGTCGCATGCGTTTCGAGCGTGCCGTCTCCCTCTCCCCCCGCTCAAACATGGTCCGTGTATACACCGGCCGGCGGGCAGTACTCGTTCTCCTACCCCTCCACCCTCACTGTGCGCGAAGGACAGGATTTGATGTTCAAGGACGCAACCATGCACGGCGCGTCGTTCGTCTTTCCTCCGTCGATGGGGAACGGAACGGCTCTCCGGGAAGCCTCCATCCACGTCGCGTCGGGTGATGCGAGCCTGTGTTCGCAGACGGCCTCCCCGCACACGCTCGGCGGAGAACCGGCGCTGGAATGGGAATGGAGCAATGCCGATTGGGGATGGAGCAACAACACGTACGCGGACGCGCCCCTCATCGGCACGACGCAGGAAGCTCTCCACAACGGCGTGTGTTATCGCCTCACACTCTTCACTCGCAGCTGCAATCCCACATCCAATTGCCCTCCCGGCCGCACGGCTCCCTTCGATCGGCTCACGCTCCTGCCCGTGTACCGCGACGTTGCGGCATCGTTTCGGTTTTAGAAGTAGGGGCGAGCGCATTCATAAACAACTCATGGCATTCCTCTTGTCCTTTGTGATACAAAGAGATACAATGTGTCTGCATGAAGAGCACAACCATCCACGTCCGAATTCCCAGTCGCCTCAAGAAGGCCGCGCAGAAGGTGGCGCAGGCCAATGGCCTCGATCTCTCCTCGTGCATTCGTGTGTTCCTGACGCACATGGATGTACGCGGGACGATGCCGCTCCCGCCACTCACCGTCAATGGATTTACCGAAGAGGAAGAGGAGGAACTCTTGCGACGGATGAAGGAGCCCACGATCCCCATCGATGATATCAAGGCGTTCATCGACTCCTGCAAACCCTGAGCATGTTTGAGATTGTCCGGACCAAAACGTTTGAGCGGGATGTGAAGAATTATTTGGTGAAAGGGGGCAGTGATATAAAACTTGAAGCGGCTCTCGCTGGGTTGCGGGCAGGGCGCGGTCTTCCTCCGTGGTTTCGCGATCACCAACTCCACGGCAAAATGCGTGATTGTCGTGAAATGCATGTCGGGCCGGACTGGCTGCTGGTCTACGAGAAAGACGGCAAACAATTGCGCATCGTGTGTCTGTGGCTCGTGACGCATCAGAAATTGCGGGAACGAGAACGATCGATGTGAATATTGGGTCAATTCCTGGCCTTGCCGATCCTCTCCACCACGGACTGCGCGATGAAGGGCGCAGCGGTCGTCGTTCCGGTATTCGTCCCTCCATCGATGGTCAGCACTCCCCCGTTCGCCGTGGGCAGCTGTTCGCAGAGAGGTTCGTCATTGTCACTGAAGCTGCGCACACAGGTAGCGTCGCTCCTCGCGAGCGACCCGTCGCTCACGGCGTGACGATATGCTTTGCCCAAGAAGAGGGTGACAATCCGCTCGTTCTCGGTATCGATGAGCCGGAAGGCGGGCGCGGATTCTTCCATCGGGAATGGTGGATTTCCCACGTAGACGTATCCGCCTCCCACGATGATTTTCTCTGCGCCATCCAGATGCCGCGGAGTGAGATTCAAATCCACGACCGGGAGCGACGCGCCGCTCTCCGATCGTGCATCGCCGTGAATCTTTACCCCACGCCGTCGCATGCTCGCGGGCCGCGGAAGAACAAGCCACCGGCCCGCGACTCCGCCGATGCGCTCTTCAGCCGGCGTTCCCTGCAAGAGTTCGTGGTCGCCATACGCGCCGGGATGGAGAGAATAATGATCTGCACGAATGGCGCCGCTGTTGGTCAGGAGCCCCGAGACGCGTCCGCCTGTTTCTGTCTGGATCCTCCGCACAGTTGTGTTCCATCGGCAGAGCACGCCCGCCTCTTCCAAATGCATGAGGAGATTGTCGACGAAGCGATGGACGTTGAAGGTGAAGCCGGGCACGACCAACCCCCCTGCGATGCGTCCCTCGTCGCAGGCTTCTTTGAATGTCGAGTCCTGCACCGCCACCTCGTCGGCAGTCAAGCTCGAGAGGAGCGCATCGTATCGTTCATGGAGTGCGCGTGCCGCCGTGAGGAGAGGACCGTTATCGTATAGCGGTTCTCTCCTTCACGACGCCGGAGATGTTCGGCCTGATCATCGACTCCGTCGCGATTCACCAGACCATGAAGAATCTGTTTCTCCTCGTGTGGGAGAATGCGAAGACGTGAAATTGCCGCATCTCAACGAAAGAACATTCGATATGCTTCACGCCTCCGTGAGCCTCCATTTGCGAGAGCTCGTCTCATGATCCATACTCGTCGCACAGTTTTTCCAATGTCTTCGCATGGACAATCCACAAACGCAGCAACCAGCATCGGCGCAGCCGCCGGCTCGCCCCCCAAGCCCGGTGCGAATCAGAGCCTGGCGCTGGCCATCATCGGCTACATCCTGCCATTTCTGTTCTTCCTGCCGCTCGTCACGGACGCCAAGAAGGATGCGTTCGCCCGCTATCATGCCAATCAGCAGCTCCTGCTTCTCCTCTTTTGGATCGCCGGGCACGTGATTTCCGGCATGCTCGTCATGGTCTTCATCGGCATCCTGCTCTTCCCGCTCGTCTCCCTCGCCACGCTCGTCTTCATCATCCTGGGCATCATCAACGTCGTGAACGGGAAGATGGCTCCTCTGCCGCTCATCGGCCAATTCACACTGATTCGGTAGAGAATGAGCGGACGCCGTGAGACGACGGCCTTTCGACAAGATCGCGACTGTGGCCCATGCTTCACTCGCACTGATCTTTGGACTGTATCATCGTTGCCGAGGTGGCGTCCCCCTCCGCCCTTCACTGCCCACCTTCTGGAGGTGAGAGTCGTGGCATACTCTGGACTCGGAGGGCTACGGCGCGACGCCTTGCAAATAGTGATCCTTCCAAATAGTTCTCTTGATTACCCCTCAGCCGAGGTGGCGGAATGGCAGACGCGCCGGCCTTAGGAGCCGGTGGGAGCAATCCCTTGGAGGTTCAAATCCTCTCCTCGGCACCATATATATCCATTTCACTCAATAATTCCGAAAAATCTGGAGAGCCAGAAAACTCTCCAAAGAATGCCTCCGTCCTTTGTCGGCCATAGCCACATACGAACGATGAACTGCTTTCCCCGGCTATTCCAGAGTGACTACGGACGGCGACGGCCGAAGCCCCGCAGACGGGGCGAAGGGGTATACAATCGCTTCGCGATCGCGTGGCACCGCCAAGTCACTTCTTCAGAGGTGCCTCACCGATGGTACGCAGGAATTCAATGAAGCCATCTACGATCGAGAGGAATTGATCTGGATTGGAAGAAATATCTTCGGGCAATCCTTGCAGCGCAGCAAGGCAACCAATGTGGAATGACCAACCATAAAATGTGGGCTCCACAGAAGTTCCGACTCTGCCCCACGTGATATTGTCTGACAGAAAAGTATCGAGTTTCGGCGCAAGTGCATCCATATGCGAAATGATATGATCTCGACGAGCTGGATCGAACGCCCATACTTGATATTTGCTGCCATGAAGTGTCAATTCTTGCGAATCCGGACCTTGCAGAAAAGCAATCGTCTTCTGCACGAGAGGTATTGTCCCTTTCTTTTCAATGGACCATGGTTTCTGATTGAACAGAGAGCCTTTGATGGGAATCAAGACGCTGATAAGAGGTTTTTGCCTCAATGCCTGTATTCCACCTCCTCTTTGCATACCTGAGATATTTCGCAAATATTTGCTGAATAAGGTTGGCTTCAAAACCACAGGAATACCATCGCGATAAAACCACATGCTAAACCCACACATGGAAATGCCCAGCTGTTGTCGCAAAAAACGAAGCTGTTGTCGCATCACGAAGGTCACTGCAATCCACGGCGAACTCAGCGCGAATAGAATGAGAAGAAAAATGGGCAACTTCATAGGTGTGTTATTTGGCTTTATCATACCACTTTCAATAGCTTCTGGCTATTCTCGCTCTTCGCCGGGCAGACAAGGGCGTTGCTGTACCGAATGATGGAGTTCTCTGGTGGGAGGAAGCTCGGATTGCTTTGTCATAGCCCACCTTCGCTTGCGAGCTACGACGGGCAGCCTTCGGTACTCATGAATGGAGAAAGCTGGCCCGCTGGCCGTAGCCCCGCAGCGGCGGGGCGAAGGCTGGAGCCGTCGGGGAGAATTGAACTCCCGACCTACGCATTACAAGTGCGTTGCTCTACCGCTGAGCTACGACGGCATGAATGTTGAGAACAAGAATCGAAAGAGCGTTTGGAAGAGATGACCCGCCCACCGTAGCCTTCGCTTGACTGAAAATCGATTCAGAAACAGTGTGTCACGCGATGAGTCACGGGCGGAGGTGGGAGCTACGACAGGTACGAACATTCTAAACCAGAATCGTCGCGCACGCCGCCTTGTTGAGAGAATCACGAGACCGTACGCTCGGTGCCAATGGATCGACGGACGGCGTTTTCGATCGGCTTCGGGTTCATCGGGATCGCATTCATCGCGTGGGTGGGGTTCTTCAAAATGCTCAATGCCGACGTGTGGTGGCACATTCGGGCGGGGCAGGTGATGTGGGAGACCAAGAGCCCGATTCGCACCGACCCCTTCGCCTACGCGCGCGCGGGGATGCCGTACCTGGCGACGCACGAGTGGCTTGCACAGCTCTTCTTCGCTCTCGTCTATTCGCTCGGCGGCGGCGCGGGCATCGTCGTGCTCCGCATCGCCTCGATGTTGCTGTGCTTCGGCATCCTCCTCGCGATCGATCGACGGAGCATCTGGCCGAATGTCTTGCTTGCGATGGCCGCGGCGATCGCGACGGAGCAGGGCTTCCTGGAACGACCGCAGCTTTTCACAAATATCCTCTTCGCGCTGAGCTTGCTTTTGTGTTTCCGCCTTCTGGATTCCGGGAAGAGAAAAGAGGCTTCTGTCATGGTGAGCTCGTCGAACCATAGACAGAAGACCCACTGTCAGCCCTTCGACGAGTTCAGGGTGACGATTCTCTCCTCTCGGCGCGCCATCATCCTCGTTCTCATCGCCATCGAGATCCTCTGGATCAATCTCCATGGAGCGGCGGCGCTCCTCCTCCTGATTCCTCTCGGGGCAATCGGTTTGCAGTGGCTCGTCGAACGGGAATGGCGTAGCGCGAGAACGTCCATGATCACCGGCGTCGGCGTGGTAGCCGCGTCGTTCGTCTCACCGAATGCGATCGGAAATTTTCGCTATCTCTGGCTCCTTCTTACGGATCGGACCACGCGCTTGCTCCTCGAATGGAATCCGTCTCCGTGGGCGGAATATCTTCTGCGCATCGGACCGTTCTTGCTCATCACGCTTGCCGCGATCGTCTGGACGCGGCGCAAGCCCTTCGCGGTGGGAATGATTTTGCTTGTCTTGGGCATCCTCTCTCGCATGGCGCTGCGGCACGAGGTGCTCTTCCTCATCACTGTGCTCGCAGTCATCTTCTATGAACTCTCGCACAACGCGACATGGAAGCAATTCCTCGAGAAGGCTCAAGAGCAGTGGGCCATGATGACGGCACTCGGCCTCGCGATCGCATCGCTCCTCATCCGCGCGCATCTGCCGGCACAAACCATCCTCGCGCGCGGGAATCTGCTCGGACTGGGATCATTCTCACCAGCGCAGGGGGCGGAAAAGTTTCTCGAGCGCAATTCGATCCATGGGAAGATCTTCAACACGTACCTCATCGGCGGCTACCTTCTCTTCCGCAAGCGCCCTGTCTTCATCGACGGCCGCAACGACGATTACGGTGCGCAGTTCCTGGAGAAGACCGTCGCAGCCGGCACAAATCCGGCGGCGTGGAAGGAGCTCGAGCGACGCTACGGCTTCACGATCGCCGTTCTCGAGTATGGACCGCGGCGTTCAGGGGATCCCTTCTCGTTCACGTTCCTCAAGGACGACGCCGATTGGGAACTCGTCTACGTGGACGATTGGGCGGCGGTGTACCTCAAGAGCATTCCTGAGGATGCATCCCTCATTGCGCGATTCGGCTATCGCATGGTGACGCCCGAAGCACTCGCGCGTGGCGCACTTCCTCCGACGAAGACTCCTGCCGAGATTCAAGCGGTGCATCGTGAACTCGAACGGGTCATTGCGGAGGATTCGCGCGGGACCAAGGCGCTCCTTCTGCTCGGGGCGATCGATGGTCAGTCCGGGAGCCTCAATGCCGCAGCCGCTAATGCTGCACAGGCAATCGCCAGAGGCCCGAATCAGTACGAGGGCTATGCGCTCCTCGGATCGATTCTGGCGGCGCAGGAGCGATGGAGCGATGCAGCGACCATCTTCCGCAGGGCAATTTTCCTCACGCGCTTCCTCCCGGTTCGCATGAGCTCTCAGAAGATCGCAGAAATCTTCGAACGGGCCGGAGATCCAGTGTTCGGACGGCAATTGCGGCAAAAGGCGCGTTGAAGCGAAGGTCGAATTTTCCCGAAAAATGAATGGATTCGTTGCCGGGAGATTGCTCTCGTGGGATACTGAGCACCCTGCTCTTTGGATGATCGCTCAGCTCCAGTTTCCGTAGAGGTTTTCGCTCAGAAGCAATCTTTTCTCAAACGCAGGCAAGAATGCCTGCTCCCCAGGAGGAAAAAATTTTTAGAACCTGAGGAGCGGCCATACCTGGCCGCGGTTGAGAAAGAATCATGAGATCAGTTCTAAACTCAATGTGAGAGAGTCGCTTCTTCGTCTTCGGAAACTGGGGTTGAGAGGAACGTCCGGGCATCACAAGTGGCGCACTCACCACGTGGTTGTGCCACCGGAACGCCATGCGGGTAACGCCCGCCCGCGCGTCCTATATTCTGAAAGGCGCGTGCGGACCAGTGCCACAGTGACGAACTCCGTTTCCCATTTCCGCAAGGAAAGGAGGAATGGAGGTGAAACGGCTCGGGAACCGAGCCCCCGCACCAGACACTCTGCATCGGTGCGGGGCGGTAAACTCATGGTGATGCAAGGAGGATTTGGGCATGCGGGGATCGCGATGGTTCCGTCGCACCGCGCGCCCCTCCGCTTCAGGCGCCGAGCAATCGGCGTCGTAGAGAGATGATCATCATGGTTAACCGGTGGTTTAAACCGGTTAACCATACAGAACCCGGCGTACAGAAGAGCAGGAACAACGTTAGCCGGTGGTTTAAACCACCGGCTAACGTTGTTATTTGTTCAATCCTTCTTCACCTCCCGTCTTCGGCACGCGGATCGTGAAGGTCGTGCCCTTCCCTTCCGCACTGGTGAAGGCGATGGATCCGCCCAGGCTCTGCATGATCCGCTTGCACAGGTACAGCCCGAGCCCCGTCCCTTCCGCAAGAAGGCTGCGCACGTTCTTGGCGCGGAAGAACTTCTCGAAGACGCGTATCTGCTCGCCCTGGGGGATGCCCATTCCCTGGTCGCACACGCTGATTTCGATTTCCCCAGGAAGATCGCGCATGGTGAGTTCCACCGTAGCGCCCTTCGGTGAGTACTTTGCAGCATTGCTCACCAGGTTCTGGACGACGATCGAGAGGAGAACGGGATCGGTCGAAATCGTGATCGGTCGTTCCGGCAGTTTGACGGAGAGCGATACGAGCACCTCCTTCACCGAGAGTTTGAGCTCTTCGGCGATGCGCTGCATCGTCTCGACGATATTGATGGCGGTGCGTTCGATGATGACGCCTTTGTCGTCGAGCCGCGTGACCCGCAGCAGGGTATCGAGGAGGATCGCCATGCGGTGCGCGGCATGGTCGAGTTCCTGCATGTACTCCTTCTGCTCGCTCGTGAGATTTTCGCCGTCGCCCAGAAGCTCGATGTACCATCGCAGTGTGGAGAGCGGCGTGCGCAGCTGGTGGCTGGCGAGCGAAATGAATTCCGATTTCATGTAGTCGGTCTGGCGCTCCTCGGTGATGTCCAGGAAGACCACGATCGCGCCGAGGAGCTGGTCGTCCTGGACGAGCGGC
>JACQCJ010000021.1 GCA_016201685.1 Candidatus Peregrinibacteria bacterium
ACGTCTGACTGAGTTTGTATGGAAATCAGAAAAATTCCTTTCTCAAATGCCGAGTGTTGGACACTGTGGAAAACCATACTTTTCCTCTTTCTGTAGCAGATCAATCGGTGTGGATAATCTGAAAAGTGGAGAAGTCACTGTCCTATGAGTGGAGAAAGTGCCAAGTGCGAATAGCGAAGTGCCAAGTACCAAGAAACATCATCGCGCTCTCTTCACTCTCGCTCCCTCTCGCTTCGCGTATCTCCACGCCATCTCGAAAATCTGCCGCTGCGTCTCCGCCACTTCCTTGCTTTCGATGATGACGCCGAAGACGTCTTCGTGGCTGCCCGTGCCGAACGAGCAGATAGCGACTTTCTGGTCGTAGATGTTGATCTCATTGCCGAAGTCGAAATCCTTGGCCGATACCAGGCGGATTTCCCGCAATTTCTTGCGATCTTCTCCGTGGACTCTCCTCCCGGTCGCGTCATCGGGAGCAATCCCCCGCAGCCGGATTTTCCTCTCCACGCGCCGCGCGACGTACTCGGGGTCGTACTCTGGCCAGAACCTGCGGACGACTGCGGAGTTGGCGAAGTTCAGGAGTTCCGTTTCCGCTGTCAATGTATCGTCGTACACGTGGCGAACGCCGTCCCACCCCTCGAAGAAGCGCACGTGGGGCTTGCGGTACTGCGCGCCGTGCAGCGATCGGAGTTCGGGAAGTATCTTCTCGAAGGTCTCGACTTTCTTGCGCGCTTCGACGACGAGCGATTCCGGGGAGACGGGGGCATACCACTTCGCCCGGAGCTTGCGAACCACGGTGAACTGCCCGGCATGAACCATCTGTTCGAGGAGATGATACGTGGTGATGCGGTTCAAGCGGGCGGCCTTGGCGTAGGCGGAGGCCGGGGCCGATCCCAACTGCAATCCCGCGAGGTAGAGCGAGGCTTCCTTCTCCGGCAGTCCGATCGATTCGATGATGTGCTGGAGGTCCTTGGCCATGGAAGTGAGATGAGAAGGAAGATCGGGACGGATGGCAATCTGTAATCTCGGAGAACAATGCGAGGGAAGTTTTGGCGAGAAAGGGAGCAATCATACGGCTATGCCAAAGGAAATTGTCTTGCGCGGAGCACGATTCATTCTGTTGTTCAAAAGAAGAACAGGAGAAACATTGTGCGCAACGCCGCTTGGTTCTTCTGGGGGGAATACGTACAAAACTCGTGTTTTGTTCCTGTATCCCCTTCCTCCCCCTCCGGTATGAATCCGATTCCCGCGATGGAACTCGAGAAGAAGCTCCTCTCCATGCGCCGTCCGATCGGCGGACAGGATCTCGCGTTCACGCCGCAAATGAAGACCGCGGACGATGTTCTTTCCTTTGCGAAGAAACACGAAGCAACGATGTTCGACCTCACCTTCGTCGACGTGCCGGGAACGCTCCAGCATACGAGCAAGCCCGTCCACGAGCTCTCCGATGTCCTGAGGAGCGGAGGGGGCTTCGACGGCTCGAGCATCCGCGGCTTCAAGCAGATCGAGGAATCCGACATGCTCCTGATGCCCGATCCGCGCACCGCGATTCTCGATTCCTTCAAAGGAGACACGACGATCTCATTTCTGTGCGACGTCAAAGATCCGATCTCGGGCGAGCTCTACGACAGTAGTCCCCGCACGATCGCGCACCGGGCAATGGATGCTCTGCGATCGAGCAACGTCGCCGATACGGCGTACTTCGGGCCGGAGGCGGAGTTCTTCATCTTCGATTCGGTGCAGTACGGGGAGGATGTGAACACCGCCTTCTACCGCGTCGATTCCGATGAGGCGATCTGGAATACGGGGCGGGAGGAAGAGGGCGGAAATCTCGGGTACAAGATCCGGCACAAAGAAGGATACTTCCCCGCCTCGCCAGCCGATACGCAGCAGGATCTTCGCAGCCAAATGGTCCGCGAGCTCGAATGTGCCGGCATCAAGGTGGAGACGTTCCATCATGAGGTCGCCACCGGAGGTCAAGCGGAGATCGACATGGAACGCGACGAACTCGTGACGATGGCGGATCACCTCATGCGCTACAAGTACATCCTCCGCAACGTCGCCTACCGGCACGGGAAGACCGTGACCTTCATGCCCAAGCCCCTCTTCGGCGACAACGGCTCGGGGATGCACGTCCATCAGAGCTTGTGGAAAGAAGGGAAGCCGCTCTTCGCGGGAACCGAGTACGCGGGCTTGAGTCCCATGGCGCTCCACTACATCGCGGGACTCCTCAAGCACGCGGGTGCGCTCTGCGCGCTCGGTAACCCCACCACCAACAGCTACAAGCGGCTCGTGCCGGGCTTCGAGGCGCCGGTGAACCTCATCTACTCCGCCCGCAACCGTTCCGCCGCCATCCGCATTCCCATGTACTCCACCAATCCCAAAACCAAGCGCGTGGAGTTCCGCTTGCCGGATCCCAGCTGCAATCCCTACCTCGCCTTCGCCGCCCTCCTCCTCGCCGGTCTCGACGGCATCGAGCGCGAATTCCTTCCCGGCGACCACACCGACGAGAACCTCTACCACATGGCGGCGGAGCAGCTCGCAGCGATCAAGCACGCGCCCGCGACCCTCGGTGAAGCGCTCGATGCGCTCGAGGCGGATCACGACTTCCTCACCTCGCGCGGCGTCTTCTCCGAGGCGTTCCTCACCGCCTTCATCGAGGGAAAACGCGCCGAGGTGAATGATGAAAACATGCGCCCCACCGCGCACGAATTCTTCAAATATTTCGATGCCTGATCTTTGATCCATTCAGACGCCGCGTGCGGCGTCTCTACCAATTTCCCCCCTTCCCTATGGACAAAACCGCAGCCGATCTCCTCTTCTCCGTCAACCTCCTCTGGCTCCTCATTGCCGGCTTTCTGGTCTTCTTCATGCAGGCCGGTTTCGCCTTGGTCGAAACGGGCTTCACCCGCGCGAAGAATGTGGCGCATACGATGATGATGAATATGATGGTCTTCTGTATCGGAGCCGTTGGATACTGGCTCACGGGCTTCGCGCTGCAATTCGGCGGCGTCAATTACACCTACCCGGCCGTCCACGGACTGCAGGCGTTCTCCTTCGCTCCCACCTCGCTCGGCGACTGGACGGGCGTGCTGACAAAACCGCTCCTCGTGGGTGGTTCAGGAGTGCTCGGTTGGAACGGCTTTATGCTCGCAGGACTCGGAGCGAATGTCGGGGTGCTCGGATTCTTCCTCTTCCAGATGGTCTTCATGGACACGGCAGCGACCATCCCGACCGGGGCCATGGCCGAGCGTCTGAAATTCGTCGGTTTCGCCCTCATGGGCATGTGGGTCAGCATGTTCATCTATCCGCTCGTCGGCGGATGGGTATGGGGAGGGGGATGGCTCGCGAACTTGGGACGTTCCATGGGTCTCGGCAATGGGGCCGTGGATTTTGCAGGATCGGGAGTCGTGCACATGATCGGGGGCGCGGTGGCGCTGGCCGGAGCAATCGCGCTCGGACCACGCATCGGCAAATTCAACAAGGACGGCTCGGCGAACGCCATCCCGGGCCACAGCATCTCGCTCGGAGTTCTCGGCGCGATCATCCTGTTCTTCGGCTGGTTCGGGTTCAACCCGGGGTCGGCCTTGGGCTTCACGGGAGGGCTGCGGAACCTCGCCACCATCGCGGCGGTCAACACGCTCATGGCGGGAGCCGCGGGAGGAACGGCGGCCATGCTCTTCATGTGGGTCCTGGGCCCGACGAAGAAGCCCGACCCTTCCATGTCCGTGAACGGCATTCTCGCAGGTCTCGTCGCCATCACCGCTCCCTGTGCTTTCGTTTCCTCTGCGGCGGCGACGCTCATCGGGATCGTGGCAGGCATATGGGTATGTGGAGCGACGATGATGTTGGAGAAGTGGAGAGTCGATGATCCGGTGGGGGCCGTCCCTGTGCACTTCTTCAACGGCATCTGGGGCGTGTTTTCCGTGGGTCTCTTCGCCAACGCCAACCCGGACACCGCCGGCTGGAATGGCGTCACAGGACCCGTAACGGGCATCTTCTATGGTGGATACACGCAAATTTGGTCGCAATGTCTGGAAGTCGCGTCCATCGTGATTGTGGTTGGGGGCCTCTCGTATGTGTTCTTCAAGATCCTGAGCGCATTCGGCTTGCTCCGCGTCTCGGCCGCCGACGAGCTAGCCGGTCTGGACATCCCGGAGATGGGCGCTCTCGGCTACCCTCCGGACTTCGTCGCTCCTCTCCCATCCATCATGGCAACCGATATGGCGATGAGCATGATCAATGCAGAACGCAAATCGCCGCAGCCCGCGATGGCAGGTCGATGAACTTTTCATCATTTTCCGACGAACGGATGGACCCATTCTGGACCATTCCCGTACGACTCCTGAGCATTGCGTTGCTCGGGAGTTTCGTCGCGCTCATCGTGCTCCCGATGTGCGTGCGATGGATCGATGAGCAACTGGGATACTTCATGCTCCTGCTGGGCGCGGGGCTCCTCTGGCTCTCGCTGCATCTGGGTGTCGTGCAGTTCGACACGGGCGCCTTCGTCCAGACCCTCCTCCTCAGCCAACGCAGCGGTCTCCACCTGCTGATCCTCGAACCGTGGGTGTTGATCCTCTGCTACTTCTCGCTCTCGCTCCTCCTGCTCTTGTTGCACCGTCCTCTCCATCGAGGATTGCGACGGTGGTCACGAGCCATCCACCCGCCTGTGCTGGTGTTCCTCTGGACACTCATCGCGGGCAGTCTCGGGTCTCTCTCCGCCATCGTCATGGCGGTGATCGGAGCGCTCTTCTTCGCCATTTTGCGGGACGTGACGCATCGCGACTACACGCCCTGCGTGATCCTCTACGCTGCCGCGATCGGGCTCTCGGCGCTCCTCACAACGGTGGGAGGACCGCTCTCCCTCTTCATCGCTCACACGCTGGGAGAAGGGAATGCCTATCTGCTGCGCACGTTCGGCGGCATCTACGTCGTGAATATTCTGGCGCTTGCCCTCGTCTCGGGTTTGCTGGCCTCCCGCGCGCGCGTTCTAGCGGAGACGCCCGAGGAACGGATGCTCAAGGACATCCATCGCGCTGAGAGAGTTGTTTCGTGGAGGAGAGATGCAATGGAAGTGAAGGAGGCGCTCCACGCCGTGGAGGAATTTGAAGAATACGCGCATGATTTCTCCCATGAACTCGATCGGATTCTCCACTCAACGACCAAGCTCTACTTCTTTATCCTCGGTTTACTCTTCTTTGGGGAAGCGGCGAAGCCCGTCGCCGTCCGCTTGTTCGCCGATCTGTCTCCGCTCGCCGCCTTCTTTGGAAATGCGGTGAGCACCGTTGCGGATAACGCGCTCCTGGGTCTCCTGGAAATCCACAAGGGCATGCCGCAATCGCTGGTTCTGGTTCTGGGCATTTCGCTCACCCTGTGGGGGGTGGGGCTCGTGCCGGGAAACGTCACCAATATCGTGCTCAAGGAACGCCACGGCATTTCGTTCCGCCGCTGGGCGAGCATCGGCCTCCCGTGCGCCGTGGGCCTTGCGGTGCTGAACGTCACGCTGATTCAGACGGGTGTGGCGGGGTGGCTGATGTTCTGAGGAAGAGAGGGACTGACAGGCAATTGTAGAACAATTTCATGCACAAGGTCATCGTCGTGTTTTCCGTGGTATTTTCGTTCTTGCATCGTGCGCCAAATCCTTCTTACTCCTCACCAACGATGACGGGCACTCTTCGCGGAACATGCACGTGCTGCACTTCCGATTCCTCGCCGTGCAGATCGTCCGGCCGTGCACGATGAGGAGCGTGTGAAGCCTGCCCCACTGCGCGCGCGGGGTCTGCTCCATCAAATCCCTCTCGATGCGCGCTTGTGTTTTTCCTTTCGAGAGTCCAAGCCTGCGTGCCACCCGGAAGACGTGCGTATCCACGGCGATGCCGTCATTCTTCTTGAAGACCGCGTAGAGGATCACTGCCGCCGTCTTGCGCCCCACCCCGGGGAGCATCAGCAATTCTTCCATGGTGCCGGGGACTTCTCCAACAAACTTCTCAAGAAGCATTGCGCTTGCGGACTTCAGGTACTTCGCCTTCACGCGGAAGTGCCCGCAGGAGTGAATGTCGCGCTGGAGTTCCTCGATCTTCGCGTGCGCGAGATCTTCGGGTGTTCGATACTTCTCGAAGAGCTTCGGACTCAGGCGGTTCACCATCTTGTCCGTGCACTGTGCGCTCAGGATCGTCGCCATCAGCAGGTGAAAGGGTGTGTCCCAATGGAGAAACGTGCGGGGCGGTGTGTGGATCGCGCCGAGCTTTTGGAGGACGGAGTCGGTGGTGATGCGTCGAATGTTCGTCATTGATGTGCAGTATAGAGTTTGTCGTTTGATTTTGATGTGTGACCTCACCCCCTCATCTCCTCTCCTTCTTCCATTTCCCTTTCTGTTGCACGGGAGTATTTTCTTTTTCAGCGACGCAAAAAAGTAAAATCCCGAATTTCAGCTCACGAAATTGCGACGCTTCGGAAAATGGAGGTCTGCCCCGCTTCACCTCCTCTTGGCGAAACTTTCAGCGAGAGCTCGACGCTCTTCGATTGTCATGTTCAAGACAAATTTTCCCCTCTCTGCCTGCGCAGCGTCTGCCCGTTGTCTGCGCGCTTCGAGAGCAAGATGATGCTCCGGCTTCGTGCCGGCTTCCGTCAAAAAACTAACTTCTGCAGGTTGACCGTTTGCCATGGTAGAGAATAAGGAAAGGAAGAAATAATGTACCGCTCTACAAGTACGGAGCGAAGTGGCGGCATTCTAAGGATGAGAAACCAGGAGTCAACTTTCGAGAGAGATGCTCCGAAGATTTCCTCTCTACAAAGAGATAAAATGACTCATGGCAGATTGTGTTTTTCGATCAAACCACGCTTCTGCCCAAAGAGCTGGTAGAGGGTATCGAAGGCCAGTTTGGTATTTGCTTCATCGATGTAGAGGACGAATTCGGTAAGCGTGGAGGCCACTTCGCGCACGTTGATGTGCTGCAGCCAGATCTGCTGGAGAATGATGCAGAGAGGTCCTGGAACATCCACATAGCGCGCGGAGAAGTGCACGCCCACGGCGGCGATGCGCGCATGGAAGTACTTGGGATGCGGCCCCACGAGTGTGCGCACGAGCGGGGCGTACGCAGCATCGACGATGACGGTGATTTCGCGCGTGCCCTCGGAGAGGGTGATGTAGCCGCTTTTGCGCAGCACCGCGGTATGCAGTTGGTGAACCTTCCGTGGAAGATCGTCCGTCTTGGTGTACGAAAACGTGCACAGCCCCGTGTGAACGGTGAGCTTCTCGATGTGAAACTCCTCCTGGCGCATGCCCACTTTGGAAGCGCGGCGCTGATGCCGTGAGAGCGCCATGACGATCGCGCTCTCCGTCACGTGCTTCTTGGCCCGCAGCTCCACGAGAGGACGGATGTGTTTGGCGAGCTGCGAGAGATTGAAAATGCGGTGCTGCACGCCGTACTGGAGGAACGGATGCGAGCCGACGATCTCGGGAACAATGGCGGAGAGCGTGAGCATGGTTGTTATGAATGCAACAGAAAGAATGATTTTTTCTGATTTTTCCGGAGAAAGTGTACGGGGAAACGCATCGAACGTACAAGAGGAACACTCACATTTCGCATGAACGAGCGTCCCAACACCGGCTACGAGGGTCTACGCTTCTACGGCCCGCACCATGCCCCCATTGACGAACAATCGCGACGACCCATCAACGGCGTCGTTCTCACGTCACTGCGGGACATCGTGGGGGATGACTGGGTGGGACTGCAGATCCGAGGTCTCGTCGAATACGTCACGAGACGGATCAACGGAGGGGCGCCGCTCGGTGAATCATTCCGCCTGCGCGGAATCATCATCGATGATCGAGACAACGAGAAGGCACTCCAGAATGTTCTCGGCAACGGACAACCCTACTCGGTGAACCCGCCGAAATCGCGGTACTCCATGCAACCATGGATTCATCCGCCGGAGCTTCGTGACGACCGAGGAGAGCTCCTGATCAGCAACACGCAACGGATCCCCTCCACCTACCGCAGTCTGCCGCTGCATGACAAACAAGGACGGACAGATCTCAAACGGGAATTTGAGCGTGAGGTAGCGAAAACAGCCAGAGCAATGGGCGCGGACATCCTTATTTCCGATCACTTGATCGCCAAGCTGGAGCACAATATTCTGCCCCGCCAGGAACTCATGCGCAGCGGGCTGCAGGAACTCTTCGGCTACGGGTACATGCTGAACATCCATCCCGCCATCACGAACAGACACCACCCGCGTCCGCTGCGCGGCGTCACCCCCACACGCGATGCCGTCAACCGAGCGAACGGCTTCTGGATCAATCTTGAAACGCAAGAGCGCATCCCCGTGAAACGTCACTTCTGGACCGGGGCAACACTGCACGTGATGTCGTCGGAAATCGACGGAGGTCCCGTGCTCTGCGAAGACGAATCCACGCTCGTTCATCCCGATGATGAGCCAATGGAACTCAAAGAGAGAAACTACGCGACCAAGCTGAGGGTATTCGAAGAAGGGATTGGCCACTACGCGCGGACAATCTACGATCTGCTGGAGCATGAAGCCATCGATCTCGATCATCTCTCCCCCTTCCGCCATGTACCCTCTCCCGCTGCTGCAATCGACCATGGAGATCCGGCCCCTGCTTGGTGAACGTGCAGGCGAACCGCACGTTTTCGATTTCTCCTCCAAGAATCCGCGCACGTGCGAGTACGACACGGCGCACTTTGAGGCGTTTCAGAACATCGTAGTCGATGAACTCGCGAGGAACGGAAAGACATGGGGCATCGGAAAATACTTGGAGGAACGCGCAGGCGTCCTGCGTCATTATCCGCAGATGATCGCGGAGAAGCGGATCTACCACGCGGGACTCGACGTCACGGGCGGAGCCGGAACTCCACTCTTTTGTCCCATTCCCGCAACCGTACACCTCGTCGGCAAGGAAGAAGGCCTGGGAAATTACGGCGGTTACGTGATGCTCGCGCATGCGATGGACGGAACGCGTTTCTATTCGTTCTACGGTCACCTGGATTCAAAGCATCGCGTGAAGGTTGGACAGGTGTTGAACTCAGGAGAGGTGTTCGCTGCCATCGGCGACGGCCGGGACAGCGGAGGATGGTTCACACACACGCATCTGCAAATCGTCACGGAGGAAGCCGAACGACAAGGACGCGTCTTCCAGGGCTACGTGAGCGCCGCCGATCTGCCGATGATCGAATTGCTGTTCCCCAATCCCTATCTGCTGTTCCGGTGGTGAAAGAAAGACTACGCGAAGAACTATCTCTGGGTAGGATCCGCGGGCACCTTCCGCGGGCAGTATGCCCGCTCTGTGGGGGAAATAATTACTTTCGAAGATCTATCACTCGTCATTCATAACTCGTAACTCGTCATTCGTAATTCTCCTCACGTCCCCTCCTCCCAACCGCTCAAATATTTCTTCTGCTCCTCGGTCAACGTATCGATCGTGAGCCCCATCGCCTGGAGCTGCAGTTTCGCAATGAAGTCGTCGATCCCCGGCGGGAGCGTGATGACGCCGGGGGCGAGCTTGCCTTTGTTCTGCACGAGATACTCGCACGCGAGCGCCTGGCCGCAGAAGGAGAGACTCATCACTTCGATCGGGTGGCCCTCCGCCGAGGCGAGATTCACGAGCCGCCCCTCGCCGGCGACGTAGAGAATTTTTCCCGAGGGGAGCAGATATTCATCGAGGTAGTGACGGACCCGGCGCTTGCGGCGGGCGTTTTTCTCGAGCGCCTGCAAATCGATCTCGCAGTCGAAGTGGCCGGAATTCGCGAGCACGGCGCCGTCCTTCATGCGCTCCATGTGCTCGAGGCGGATCACGCGGATGTCGCCCGTGACGGTGATGAAGAGATCGCCGAGCAACGTCGCTTGCTCCATCGGCGTCACGCGGTGCCCGTCCATGGCCGCCTGCAGCGCCGCGAAGGCGTCGACTTCGGTGACGATCACCTGCGCGCCGAGTCCCTTCGCTCGCAGCGCAACGCCCTTGCCGCAGCTGCCGTACCCGAGGACGACGATCGTCTTCCCCGCGATGAGGAGGCTCGTGGAACGGAGGATGCCGTCGATGGTCGACTGGCCCGTGCCGTAGTGGTTGTCCATCAGGTGCTTGGTCTTGTTGTCGTTCACGGCGATCATCGGAATCTTGAGGACGCCGTCGCGCTGCATCGAACGGAGCCGGATGATGCCCGTCGTCGTCTCCTCGCAGCCGCCGATCATGGAGGGCAGGAGATCCTGGTGCTTGCGATGGATCTCGGAGACCAGATCGCAGCCGTCGTCGATCGTGATCTGCGGCTGTGTTTCGATCACTGCGCTCAGGAACCGGTAATAGTCCTCCGTGCTCTCTCCCTTGTACGCCCAGACTCTGACATTCTTCTCTTCGCTGAGAGCGGCAGCGACGTCATCCTGCGTGCTCAGCGGATTGCAGCCGGTGATCGCGACTTCGGCACCGCCCGCGATGAGGGTCGAGACGAGGACGGCCGTCTCTTTGGTTACGTGGAGCGCCATGCCGATCGTGAGGCCGGCGAAGGGCTTCTCCTTGCGGAAGCGCTCGCGGACCGTGAGCAGAGCACCCATGCGCTTCTCGGCGAGTTCAATGTTCAAGCGACCTTGGGGGGCCAGGGAGGGATCTTTGACGTGGGACATACGAAATGGAAAATGGAAAATTATCGAAGTTACTCTCGCAATACGCAGAATTGTCAATTATCAATTATCAATTGTCAATTCCGGGATGTCGCACCACACCCAAAAGTGGACTGACCACAGCGAAAACTGGACTGAGCAGTACCAGACAATCATCGATGTAACCGCACAACGTGGACGACTCGATCCCGATACCACACTCGGATCTCCGGGCGTTCATCATCGGGAAGGATGTGCAGCCCCACGGATGCGTCGATGGGCACACTCGCTCTTGATAGACAATGGCGTTGTTCACGATTCTACAACAGATGAAAAGAAGAGCGGATCTCTATGTTTGTTGCACAGTATCGACCTTCTGTGCAATGTCATTTTGACAACAAATTCCATGGGCCTTATCTGCTCGCCACTGCGGATCTCGTGAAAGGCCACCTTCTCACATCGTCACATACAAGCAGTTGCTATAACTGACTCGCCCGTTCTAAGCTCTTCCAGAGCGGAGAGCCAATCTTCATCTATCGATCATGTTCTCATTGGGAAGTCGCATGGCATTTTTCTAGAATATTCCCATGCAAACCATCACCCCGTTCCTGTGGTTCAATGACAACACCGAAGAGGCAGTGGCGTTCTATGCCTCCACCTTCACGAATGCGACGATCGGAAGCACCACCCGTTACTCCGCAGAAGCGGCGAGGGTCTCCGGGAGACCGGAGGGATCAGTGATGACGGTGGCGTTCCGGCTCTGCGGACAAGAATTCGCGGCTCTCAATGGCGGTCCCGTGTTCACGTTCACGCCAGCCATTTCGTTCTTCGTCACGTGCGAGACGATGGAGGAAATCGATGCGCTCTGGACGAAACTTGCGGACGGAGGAAACGTCCTCATGGAATTTGGAAAGTACCCGTTCAGCGAAAAGTACGGCTGGCTCAACGACAAGTACGGAGTCTCGTGGCAATTGTTTCTTGGCAAGACGAAGCAGGAAATAGCGCCAGCATTTCTGTTCGTGGGCGAGCGGTACGGCAAGGCCGAAGAGGCGATCCATTTCTACATCTCCCTCTTCGAAGATTCGAGCCTGACTGCCATCCACCGCAATGGCCCGGGCACGAATGAAAAAGAAGGAACGGTGCAGTACGCCAGTTTCCTCCTCAACAAACGGGAGTGGAGGGCCATGGAGGGGAACACGGGCCATCAGTTTACGTTCACTCCGGCGACGTCCTTCGTGGTGCATTGCGACACGCAGGAGGAAATCGATCGATACTGGAAAAAACTCTCCGCGGACAAGGCGGCGGAGCAGTGCGGCTGGCTCAAAGACACGTACGGTGTCTCGTGGCAAATCGTTCCGACGATGCTCGCGAAGATGCTGCACGACAAGGATCCTGAGAAATCGAGGAGAGTGATGCGGGCGATTCTGCGGATGAAGAAAATCGACATCCAAAGTTTGGAGAAGGCATTTGCACTGGGGTAGATGCCGTAGTGCGGGAAGCTATTGACATTTTAATGTTTGATTTTATCATTGACAGCATGCCGGAAGTCCCCCTCGAGGATGGTGGTCTCTACGCAGCCGAAATCGAGAGCGCTGTGGCAGAGTTGAATGCAGAGGAAGCACGGAAGCCTTCTCATGAGCGTCGCGAGTTTATCGCCCTGGGGAAGAAGGTCGAAAGCACTATTTTTCGCGGGTTCAATGCTCAGGGCGGGTTGATGCATTGGTTTGTGATCGCCGGGGACACCACCGGCCGGTGGTATCTCGCCGCACCGATTTGCGTGAACGGATTCGGCCTGACGCTCGAGAGCAGGCGTATTTTCTCGCGCGCTGAGATGGAACGTGAGGAGAACGTTCTTCAGGGTTCGATGAGTAACAATCTGAACGATGCACTCAACCGCTTGGGTGCATCGGTGCGTTCTCTCTCTCAGGAGGTCAGAGCCGGGCAGTCGATCTAGGAGATACGGAGGGAATTTGTTTTGGCATTCTGCGGCATTGTCCTGGATGCTGCTACGCGAGAGAATTGTTTGACGTTTCGCATCCGCCCGCCGGAACGTGATGTCCATACCTGGGAACGAACAATGGAGCATGACGGTGTGGTCAGGATCGGTCGAAATGTGATGAACGATATTGTTTTCCACAATGTTTCCGTTTCACGTTTGCATTGCGAAGTGAGGTTTAACGGCCGCGAGTGGCTCGCGCGGGATTGTGGATCCAGGAATAGTACGTATCTGAATGGCCAGCGTTTATCCCAACAATGGACGTCAACACGAGCGGCGCAGCACCAATGACACCATGCACTGAGCTCTCACGAGCATCCTCACCTCACGTACAAATACGCCCCATGATCCTCTCGCGTGACGGGAATATTCTCCATCCGGAACGCGTGTGAGACGACGCGGCAGCCCCGCCTGAGGCGGGGCCAGATCTCGCGCTCGAAGCGGGGCATGGATTTGATGAGCAAGTAACAGAAGATCACATCCGCATCGCGCTCGTCCTGCTTCCAGAAGTCTCCGAAGCGGATGACCGCGCCGGGGTGGAGGAATGACCGGCACTTCGCGAGGAGGTAGGTGGGCACGGAGAATTCGTAGCCGATCGCGCGCGCGCCAAGGGCGGCGGCGGCGAAGACGATGCGCCCGTCGCCGCACCCAAGATCGTAGACGATCTCGCCTTCGCGGATCGCCGCGAGCCGCAGCATCGCTTGGAGCGTTGTGCGTCCGGTGGGAACGAACGGCGGCGCGACGCGGAAGAGGAGCAACGTTCCAGGCAGGCACACGAGTTCGACCAGGAGCAATAGGAAGAGAACCTCGGGTGGCGAGAGCCCTGTGAACGGCAGGATGATGACGGCTATGAGGAGGAGCAATACTTCGAGCATGCGAGTCTGATGGGGCAGAATATCGGCAGTGTACTGCCTCCGTACAATCAGACACATTCTCCAGGGAGTGCACATGACAACACGAGAAACAAGCGAGTTCTGCATTCTGGCTTCTACGAGCCACCAAGAATCGCTATACTGCCTTATCCCATGTCCGATCACGCTCTTCCCTCGAGAAGACGTCACCGCTGGCTGCGCATCGCGAACATCGCGCTGGCGACCGTCGCGCTGTTCGTGATCATCGTCGCGAGCGTCTTCGCGTTGATGGGGATCGGGCCGTTCCTCACGATCCTGGGGACAACACCGCCCCATGACACACGCGGCATCACGAACGTTCTGCTCCTTGGCATCGGCGACAAGAACCATGACGCAGCGGATCTGACCGACGCGATGATGCTCGTGAGCCTGGATCCCAAGACCCGCAGCGCCGTCCTGCTCTCCATTCCCCGCGATCTCTTTGTCGGAGAACGTACGGATGTGCGAGCGGGCAGAATCAACGCACTCTACGAGCAGTATAAAGCATTCGTCCGCACGCAGACGCGCATGAGCGAAACCGGGGCCTCGCTCGTCGCAATGCGCGAGACGGGCAACGTGATCGGCGAGAAGCTCGGCATTCCCATCCACGGCGTTCTGCTGATGGATTTCACCGGATTCGTGAAGATCATCGATGCGTTGGGCGGTGTGGATGTCGAGGTCTCGCGTACGATCGTCGACGCCGCGTATCCCATTCGCGAGGGAGAGATCGGCACGTTTGCGATCGATGTCGGGCCGCATCACCTCGACGGCGAGACGGCGCTGCAGTACGCGCGCAGCAGACACTCGAGCACGGATTTTGACCGCTCGATGCGCCAGCAGCAGATGCTGAAATCCCTCGCGCAGAAGGTCGAATCGCAGGGAATTCTGCGCGACGTGCGATTGGTGCGATCTCTGCCGCTGCTTCTGCACGGACATTTCCTGACGACGCTCACGGGGAAGCAATTCCTCGGGGTGCTCGAAACGGCGGCGTCGACGCGGATGCTGAGCATCCTCACGATGCGTCTCAATTTCGATATCGGAACGGATGTGACCGACGCCGCACCGGGAGGCTTCGTGACTGCGGCGGCGCCGAATCTGTACGAGAGCGGAGCCGCGATTCTCATTCCCGTCTCCATCCCCGCGATGCCGCCGAGCTGGAATCAGATTCAAACCCTCACGCAGCTTCTGGTCGATCATCGCCAAATCTTTCTCACTCATTCACGGATTTGGCTTCGTCCACTGGGCACGACCATGCTCGACGCTCATCGATTGAAGAATGAATTGCTGCGCTACGGGTTCGACGCGCACCAGGAGAAGATCGTTGCAAAACAGAATCATGAATTGGCTGTCGAGCAATCATCCATCACCTTCGCACGAGGAGCGGATACACCTGCGGCATCGTTCCTCGGTGAACTGCTCAACATGCCCGTGACCTTGCAGCCATCCACCGCTTCTGGCGGCATCGCGATCATGCTCGGACGGGATTACCGGTACGCTCCGATTGTTTCGCTCTTGCGGCGAATGGATGTGCGAGTGAATCCTTGAGAGACCGCAAAGGAAAAGGAAGGTTGTCTTGGTGAGCCATGTCGAACCATGACAGCCGCAATTTTGTCGTCCTTCGACACGGCTCAGGATGACAAAATTGCTTTCATTTGCTCCATTCAAGAGATCTTGAACAGGCTCTCAGGCATGCGAGATCATTTTTTCGCTTTCCGGAGGTATCGAGACTCGATACTCACCAAAAACTATTTCCAGCATTTCGCAATTCCTGACTGACATCAGGAAGGATTCTGTGCTTCAAGCAAGCCAAATCTTGAGGTATACTGGAGAGATTTATGGATCGGCACATTCCCCCTGCGGTTCTCGCCGGCCTCGTCGTGGTGCTCCTCGGCTCCGGCCTCTCACGTCTCTCGCTCTCCGCAGACGTCGGCGGCGGGCAATCGTCGAGCGCGCATTCGTCGTCCTCGGGGGCCGTGCTGCACAAAGGAACGGGGTCGAGCCTCTCGAGTAAATCGACGTTCGCTGCTTCAACATCAACCGGATCGTCGGTCGGATCCACCAAGAGCGGATCGGGATCGATCGCATCATCGACCCGAAGCGGGACCGGCACATCGGTCTCAAGCAGCAGTCAGAATGTCTCCTCGGCATCGGGATGTCCTGTCATCGAACTCCCGCCCCCGCCGCGTTCCTGTTACTTCAGTTGCAAGAAAGGAACCTCGGGGTGCCAGGAATGCACGCTCAAGTGCCCGTCTCTGAATCCCACGCCTCCGGAGAGTTCGTCATCGTCGCCTGCGGTTTCTTCTTCCTTCACGTCATCGATCACCAGTTCTGCAGCCTCATCGACGGGTTCCGGTGCCGCTCGATCATCAACGGGGAGCTGTGTCGTCGTGAGCGGCGCATCATCGACGGCATCCTCTCAAAAGAGCGGAACAGGATCGTCATCCTCCGTCGCCAAGAGCGCGGCGTCCTCTTCGCTCGTTGCATCATCCTCAAGCGTTTCTTCCAGTCCCCCGGGGCCCAACCTTCCACCGGGATTGCCTCCCCCGCCGGCGGCCGTGGATGAGAACGGCGCGCCACCCATCAACTATCGCCTGATCTTCATTGCCTGGGGTCTTGGCATCCCTCTGCTGCTCGGGGTCTTCTGGCGCGAGAAGATCATGGGGCTCTTCCGGAGAAAATCAGCCGGGGAAGGGAAACCAAACATTGACGATATCCCGATCGACAAGCTCGAATCGCCTTGGAGTGGGAAGTGAAAAGCAGCTCAACATTGCATTGAACAAAAATCATTGTACGATTGATGAGCTGGTTCCTTGTCAACGACTCCAAGAAGGAGGTGCCACTATGGCACAGCAACTCACGCATCCTCTCCCCGTCGGAGCTCACGCAGTGGGCGTCAATTTCTCGACCACGAGGCTCTGATCCCACTCGTTCTGGTGGTCGACTGCAAAGTACGGGGAACTTCGGGAGGATTATGTAGCTGAAAAAGAAGTGGAACCCTACTACATTCATCCAATCCTGGTTCTGCCCGATGGCATTCCAGATCTGTCGCAATGGCGCAGACTCACGACGCTCGAGGCAGTTTGCTGCTTGGCCCAGAATCCTTGGCTGAAGCGGTTGACCTACTGGAGCAGGAATTGTTCTCGTTGCCTCTGCGGCGCCTACTTCCACGGAGGTAGCATTGTCGTCGAGTGCGCAAACTACTGGGAGGAAAATCGACATGCCGCCTACACGAAGTGGGATCTTCATTCGCCCCCAGTCACCATGAAACGAATGTCTTCAAAATGATCCTTCAATCTCGACAAGGAACCCCAGCACAAACTGCTACCTGACTCGGAGTCATGTGGCAGTTTTTTTCTGTGCTCACATTGCTGTCACGGCGCCACCTCATTGATGTACACGCTCAGCCAATCCGTGCTGATCTGGCGCTGCGCATCCGGGAGCGAGATGGCGCCTGCGCAGACCTGCTGATGGAGATAGTTCTCCACCTTGTCCTTCTCGCGGAAGCCGGGCTGCGGAGAAGCGGCTTCGGGGAACAGATTCGCGATGTCATTTGAGCCGCCGAGCTCCAGGCTGATGAAGTGATCGACCTCGTACTGGCCGGGCACGTGGCTGGGGATGTCGTATTCCTTGTAGACCGCATTCTTCTTGCTCTGGGGAACATTGCGCACGCTGCGCGCGTAGCCGGGCGTGCACACGTGCTCGACCGTGGCTCCGGTCATCACCGCGCCCGGCGTGCACGCGTGATCGGGGAAGGGCCCTTGGACAATGCAGTGCTCGCTCTTGGTGCGCGGATCGAGGTGGAACGTCCTCGTGACGAGCGGCCCGGGCTTCGAAAGAGAGGGATGACGATGGGAGAGCGTCCACGCAACGCCTGTTCCAGCGAGCAGTGCGGCGGCGGAAAGAAGAAAGGCATGTCGGATACGCATTGGTGAATTGTACAGGACGCTGTCGCAGAAAATCGCCAAATACCAAGAGCCAGAAGCCAGGAAATTTTTCAAGAGAACAATTCTTGAAAATTTAAGTCTTGTTTTCTTTATGCATTGCTTGCCTGTCCTGAGCGAAGTCGAAGGGGCTTCTGGCTCTTGGCCTTTGGATTCTTCCTCGGGGGATGGATTCTCATCCCGAGATCGTCTAGCATCCCTTCGCAATTTTCTTTCCCCTATGTCCCATGCCGTCAACACGAGAGCAGACCACCTTCTCCACCGACAGGACGCACGGCATGCCTCCGACGCAGGTCGCCGCGAAATCGAATCCGTGGATGGCCCTCTCGATCGGCCTCCTGGGATTGATCGCGGGCTACGCAGTTGGCACGGGCGTCCATCCGTCCTTGAGCGCGTACGTTGCGCCAAGCCCGACCGCGCAAGCTCCCACGGCACCCACAGCCCCCACGGCTCCCGCCCCGCCCACCCCGCCCGCGGCAACGGCGCCGGCAACCGGAGTGGGTCCGACCCTTGGGAAGGCGGACGCGCCGGTGACGATCGTCGAGTTCACGGACTTCCAGTGCCCCTACTGCGGCAAGAACTACCAACAAACATTCCCCGATATCAAGAAGAACTACGTGGACGCCGGCAAAGTGAAGTATGAGCTCCGCATGTTCCCGCTCACGAGCATCCATCCCAACGCCATGGCCGCCGCGGAGGCCGCGATGTGCGCCAATGCCCAAGGCAAGTTTTGGGAGATGCACGAAAAACTGTTCAGCACTCAGGGCACCTGGAGCGGTGAGAGCGATGCCACGGGGACGTTCAAGACCTACGCCTCCGCTCTCGGTCTGAATGCCACCACCTTCGCGAGCTGCCTGACGAATCACGAGACGCAAGCCCAGATTCAGAAGGACATGGCCGACGGCTCGGCCGCGGGCATCACGGGGACACCCGGCTTCTGGATCGAGGGACCCAACGGCAAGACGCAGCTCGTCAGCGGCGCCTATCCCTACGCCACCTTCCAGACGGCGTTCGACTCGATGCTCGGCTCGTGACGAAACGCCAAGAACCAAAAGCCAGGAAATTTTTCAAGAGAACAATTCTTGAAAATTTAAGTCTTGTTTTCTTGATGAATTGTTTGGCTCTTGCCTGCCCTGAGTCGGATCGAAGGGGCACCTTGGCACTTGGCGTTTTTCCACGACCCTCTTAGCATAACTTCTACAGGACGCGCGCTGCTGCTACCATGCTCCCATGGCGCTGCGCCTTCAAACAACGCATCTGCTGCTCGCAGGCATCATCCTCCTCACGGGAATCGGTGTATTCTCCTCCAGAGCCACCAACCTTCGAGGAGATGTCACCAGCAGCAGTGCTTCCGTGGTCTTGACGAATTCGGGGGCGCTCGTCCCACTGCCCGCAGAGAATGTCTTGTCATCCATGTCATCCTCGGATCCCAACGACGGACTCAATCCCTTCGTTCCCAGGGTGCCGTTCACGGGGAAGCTCCTCTGCCGTCCCTCCGGGAAAATGGACAATCGCGGCTCCATCGCGCTGAATTCGAACGATCGATCGCTCTCGCTGCGCATTGACGTTGACGCGTTGATCGTGCGGCGATGCTTGGGAGAAACGTGCGATTCCTTCGCCGTGACGCGCAAGGATTTCGCAGGCAACGGGATGACGTTCGTGAATCTCCAGACCAAGGGCACTGTCTTCCCGCGTTGGAGCGTTGCCTTCAACGGCGGATACACGGAGACCGACCTGAACAAGATCTCCTTCTTCGGCACATGCCAGGCGCTTCCGATGCCTTCGTGATCTATGCCGTTCAGTCCCCAACAATTGTCGCGGTGGGAGAATGCGCTGCTCTTGTGCTTCATCTTCCTGCTCTTCGGGTCGGCGGGAGAGATGGTGATTGTGTCGCGACAGAATCCCTACCCAACGGAGGCTCTCGCGTCGAGCGATGACGACTGCGACGGCGTGCCCAATACGGTGGACGCCAGCTTCGACGTGAAGACGGCGCGTACATGTCCTGCGGGGCGGGCACGGCTGCGGCTCCTGGAATCGATGACGCATCGAAAGAAGGCTATGCAGGCGAAATTGAAGTAATTTTGGCTTCTAATCATGAAAAATCAGTATATTGCTTAATTTATAAAATTATAGTATAATAATAAAAACACATTCCCATTTCTTTCCCTCATTTTCTATGAGTACACGTACTACTCTTCCGCATCTGATCGTGACGGCAATCGTTGCAACTGGAATTTCTGCAGTCGTCTCGACGGCCGGGAGGCTCGTCGCGGAAACGGCCCCTTCTTCACCTCCTCCTGATGCAGCAAGTTCTCCCCCGCCACCGCAATCGGCACCTCCTCCGGGTGGATTCTCAGGAGGTGGATCCCAAGGTAGTCAGGGTGGGATGAACTTCGTACCGGGTGGGCAGAGCGGGTTCCCGGGAGGTGGATTCACGGGTGGATTCGGGCAGGGTGGGCAGGGTGGTGGTCCTGGTGGGTTCCGGTTTCCAGGTGGATTCCAAGGTGGACCGGGTGGATTCCAGGTTGGTCAGGGAGGATTCCCAGGAGGTGGATTCTCGGGTGGTCCTGGTGGATTCGGTGGCCCTGGGATCGGTAATTTCGGTGGTGGCGACATGTTCCATTCCGCAGCGGGCCAGCAGGGCGGCGTCATGCCGATGATGATGGGTGAACAGGGCGGTGGATTCCTGGGCCAGGACGCTTTCAGGACGAAGATGGCAACATTGAGTAGGAAAGTGATGGAGAATGCGCTCCCAAAGATCGAGAAAGCGCTCGCTAAGCTTGCTGCACAAGCAGACAAGATTCAGGCTAAGCATGATAAGCAGGCAGCGGCATTGGAAGACAAATGCAATAAGATGATTGCGAAACTCCAGCAGCAGATCTCTGCCACAAAAGATCCGAACAAGCAGGCGCAGTACCAATCCTACATAGACGATGTTGTGCAACCAAAGTGCGATGACCAGCAAAGTGCTCTTGAAGATCGGTTCAGCGCAATGTCGGACGCAATTGATCAAAAGAAAAGCGCACTCGAGGGACAGCAGGAAATGCTGAAGGCGGCATTGGACGAGTTCAACAACAATGACAGTGGCACAAACACCGCGCAATGAACGTCATTCTGGAAATCATGAAGAGAGCCGTCAGCCTGGGCTGACGGCTTTTTTTGTGCGATGTATGTTGTGTATTGTTTCTGTTTTGACCTCACCCCCTAACCCCCTCTCCTTCTTCCATTTTCCTTTCTTCGGTGCGGCAGAATATTCCTGAAGATTCGGAGAGAGGAGAGGGGGCATGTTTTGTTGGAAAGCCTTGGACCGTTTCAAGAATGACGTCGAGGACGCGAGGCAATTGCCGTTCGATCTGCGTATTCGTGAAACGGAGTATGCGATAGTGCAATGCCCACAGATAATCGTCTCGGTAGGCATCATATTTTTTTCGATCGCGATGACTCGCTCCATCGATCTCCACGATCAGACGGTACTGCATGCAGAGGAAGTCGACAATGTACGGCCCGATGACCTCTTGCCTGCGGAATTTGAGCCGATGCAGGCCTCGATTGCGCAGAAGCGTCCAGAGAATATTCTCCTGAACGGTCTGACGCTTGCGCAGCTTGCGCGCAAAACCGAGCTTTCGGCCTCTTCTGAAAATTTCCATGATCACTCCTTGAAGATACTGAGTCTTCCGCATTCGGTCATTATCCACACAACCAACAAAAGTTTGCCTCCCGTACTTTTCCCCTACGGGAAGATCTTCGATCAGTTCTGGACCGAGGCAGAACGTGGGGGGTGAAAACAAACACAAACAACCAACATTCCCCCTCTCCTCTCTCCGAATCTTCAGGAATATTCTGCCGCACCGAAGAAAGGAAAATGGAAGAAGGAGAGGGGGTTAGGGGGTGAGGTAAAACAGAACAACACACAAAACCGCCTCTCATCCTCCTCTCCGCTCCATCTCTTTCAAATACTCCTGCGCATCGCCGTTCCCCGGATCGAGCGCGAGGACTTTCTGGAACATCCGCTTGGCCTCATTGA
>JACQCJ010000023.1 GCA_016201685.1 Candidatus Peregrinibacteria bacterium
GTTTGTGAAGACGCACAATGTTCCCACACTGCGGATGCCGCGAAACACGCCCCATCAGGATGTTTTCCGAGAAGCACAGCAATGCATCGCAAAACTTTCTCCGCTCATCTGAGGTAGAATCTTCACGCCGGATTTAGGTATGGAGTTTGATTTCATTCCATGGCAAACGGATGTTGGCATGGAATGGCTGCCGATGTTGCCCATTCAGTTGAATGGATTCCCTATTGGGAATGGTCTCGTGGATACAGGTGCAACGGTCACAATCCTTCCAATAGATTTGTTGCCGATTAGCTCCACTGGCGGACTATGACCCATGATCAACATTTCCCGTGCGCTGAAGCAGGAGCGCCTCATGAAAGCCCTGACAGGCGTTTCGCCCTCAGAGTTTCGCAACCTGCTCGTGACCTTCGAGGCTCTTCTCTATGAGGACGCGCACAAAAAGAAGCGTCAGCGGAAATTCGGGGGCGGAAGCAAGGGCGCTCTCGCAAAGTCTCCCGAGCAGAAGCTCTTCTTCGCCCTCTTCTACATCAAGGTCTACCCGACCTACGACGTCGCAGGGTTCTTCTGCGACGTCGATCGCTCTCGTCCCTGCAAATGGGCGAAACAGCTTCTTCCTCTCCTCCAAAAGACTCTGGGGCGGGAACTTGTCTTTCCGGAGCGCCAGATCCACAGCGTGGAAGAGTTTCTGCGGAAATTCCCGGAGGCGAAGGATCTCTTCATCGACGGAACCGAACGCCCCAGGCAGCGACCGAAGAAAGGCAAGACGCAGCGCAAGCACTACTCGGGCAAGAAGAAGCGCCATACACGGAAGAACATCGTCTGGTCGGACGAAGGAGGCAGGATTCTCCTCGTGTCCCCCTCAAAGGCGGGCTCCGCTCACGACAAACGTCTCCACGACAAGAACGGCGGTCTCCATGTCGTGCCGGATCACATACACAAATGGACCGATACCGGCTTCCTGGGCATACAGAAGGACGCTCCCAACGTGCACGTGCCGAAGAAATCGAGCAAGCATCACCCCCTGGCCGAGAAAGAGAAGGAGGACAACAGGATCATCCTCGGGGCTGCGCGTTCTCTCGGAGCGCGCCCTGTGCGGCATGAAGAGATTTCGAGCCGTGTCCGATGTGTACCGGAACCATGACGGCTTTGATGATCTCCTTGTCTCCCTGAGCGCGGGACTGTGGAATTTCCATCTCCGCGCCTGATCCGGGAGGGGGAGGGAGGGGGGAACCTCATCCTTAAGCCAATTTAATGGGCAACAGGTCTAATGGCTTTGATGGATTTGCTCGACGTTCATCTTGATGAAGAAAAAAGCATCATTATGAACCACGCGGGAGGCGGTACATTCAAGGCAATACCGGGAGATCAGAAAGTAACGTTTTGTATAGAGCATTCGGGATTTCGTCCTCTTCAATGGAAAGGCACTGTCTTTTTCAGCTCCCTTCAGGACACCATTCTCCTCGGACACTACGAATGTCTTGATCAATTGATACTCACTCTCGATGGACCAAGAAGAAAGCTGCGAGTCGAACAGAAATCAAAATAGGTGTTGTGGCTGACACACAACAATCCTTGAATGTGTTTGGGAAAGGCAGCTATCACATGTGAAGTTCTAGGTTTTTTTTGTCCATATTCTCCTTTAGTATGGATGCATGGGTCAGTAGCTCCCCCCTTCGTCTGTCTCGGTGGACTACGGTGGGCAAGCAGTTGGTAGAGCAGCCCCGCAGCGCTCACGTATGCGGGGTTGGTCCAGGGTTCAAGTCTTCGTTTCTTTCATTGCATGGGTCAGTAGCTCAGTTGGTAGAGCAGGAGCCTCTTAAGCTCTTGGTCCAGGGTTCAAGTCCCTGCTGACCCACCAGAAATTTCTATGCCACAAATCGGTGTCTATATTTTGGAGGGATCGCGATAGTACGTTGGGAGCACCAACGATCTTGAACGAAGACTCCACGAACATGCAATCGGGCATACCCATACGACGAAGAGAATAGGAAGATGGGTACTGAAGAAATTTTTCCCTTGTGTTTCGCTTGAAGAAGCACGCACATTGGAACATCAGATAAAGAAATCGAAAAATGTTTCTCGCTGGTTGGCAGAGCAGCCCCGCACGCGTTAGCGCTGCGGGGTTGGTCCAGGGTTCAAGTCCCTGCTGACCCACCATTGGCATTCTGAAGCTAAAAAGACGATCTAATTCCAGATACAACCTGTTGCATAAGTTGGGCGATCCGTTCGCTTGTTCGTTCGTACAGAATCGCTTCGTCTCGGAACTCGGGTTTCGATTTGGGTGCAAGACTAGGTGAAAAGTGCAAAAGAACCCTGACGGGCACCTCTGGATCTTTTGAAGCAAGCCCGTGAACAATTCCTGGAGGCAGCACAACGATTGAACCTGCTGCAACATCCGTAACGCTGTCATCCAAAACCATCTGTCCCTTTCCAGTCAGAATCTCATAGATTTCATGCGTCACACCATGGACATGAACAGGAGAATCGGCAATGTCGAGCGAGGCAACGTGAGCGCAGTCCACCTGTTCGGTTGAACCATCATCTTTTGCGAACTCAATGGTCTCATCAACCATAAACCCTTTGACGCCACAAACACTGACATCGGCATTCTCAAGCGAAGCGGGAACTTGAGAAACCACTGCACCCCCTGTGAGAGGCTGGCCTCGAACTTTGTATCCGAGTGATCGTGATTTCAACGCTGTCGAATTCGTTGTGAGTCGCTTTTTCAGATCAGCTCGTTCTGCATCGCTCAATTGTCGTGGCTGCATGGTTTCCGCCATGCCCTAAGAATAGAGATGCTCCATCTCCACGTAAACGCCTTTTTGAGTTCCATTCTCATCTCGTAGCAACCGACAGAGACGCGATGTCTACCTCCATCATGTCTGTGAATCGTCACACTCCCTCCCTCTCCACACTCTCCATGCAATGTCTCTGAATCGTTCTCCAATCGAAGGGGAAGCGATACGTTTCGCACGCGCGGACGAGAGCGGCGAAGCAGTGCCACTTCGTTTTCGCTTCGAAGAGGAAGGCGTTCCCCGTTTCTTGCACCGGATTGTAGTCTTCGAGTCCGGGGAGTGAGGGGGCGATCGGCACCACACCGTAGGGCAGGCAGAACGCGAGTTCTTTGGACGCGTGCTCGCTGAGAAAGAGCGCCATGTCCGTCGCAGCGACCATGCGGCGCACGGCCGACTCTTCCGATGACACAATGTGTATGCGATACTTCTGTTCCTGCGCGAGCTTGGTGAAGAGCGAGCCGTACGCCGCCGACCCCTTGCCGAGTACCAGAAGTTCCAGTTCGAGTGAGAGAATCCCCGGCAGAGTCTCCCGCAGGAGTTCCCCGCCGAGCGTTTCCGACATGCCGGCAGGAAGGCACAGGATCGGGCGCTTGGGTTCCTTCGGCCACCCGAGTTCCTCCTGCAGCGCGATCTTGTTCTGGATTTTCTGATCCAGTGATCCGATGCTGTAGCGCCGCGCGATGTGATGGTCGTAGGCGGGGGAGAGCTGTGTCATAGGTATAGAAATATCCTCTTATTATAGCCGAAAACAGCGAAAAGTAGAAGCGGCGTTTTCTTGACGATTGCATCGATTATTCTCTGAGAATTTATGATGGATGGTTGGATGGTGGAATGGTAAACAAGGATCACTCGTTCCCAAAGAAACTCATAAAAATCTAAATACTTTGGCTTGATTGAGAGGAAAAGTAGCCTGAATTTTTTTTGGACACTTCAAATGGGGAGCGGAAGATTACAGCATAATTCCCCATTTTCCGCATGTACGACGGTTCCTACGTTTTCCGCCAAATCACCGGCGTGCTTTCACGGTACGACTTTGAACAATGCGTCGATGTGTACAACGGAAATCGTTTCGTAAAATCTTTTCCGTGCTGGCAGCAATTCCTCTGCCTCATCTTCGGGCAACTCACGTTTCGTGAAAGTACGCGCAGCATCGTCCTCTGTCTCAACGCACATCCGAAGAAGCTGTATCATCTCGGCTTCGCGACAACCATCAAGCTCTCCACGTTGTATTACGCCAATGAGCAACGAGACTGGCGGATCTACGAAGCCTTCGCTCAGATGCTCATCAAGCGCGTTCGTCCTCTCTACCAAGACGACCGCTCCTTTCTGGAAGGTCTCGACGGCGCCTTCTATGCGTTCGATTCCACCACCATTGATCTCTGTCTCGCCGTCTTCACCTGGGCGCATTTTCGGGAACACAAAGGGGCCGTGAAGGCGCATGTCCTTCTGGCTCTACGGGGCAATCTTCCGGTGTTTATCCACATCACGGACGGAACGGTGCATGATGTGAATGCTCTCGATATGCTCCCGATCGAACCCGGCGCCTGTTACATTATGGATCGTGGGTACATCGATTTCCGCAGACTCTATGACATCCACGAGAAGGGCGCGTTCTTCATCACGCGCATGAAACGCAACACGCAATACACACGTCTCTACTCGCGTCGCGTCGATCGATCGCAAGGACTTCGCTGTGATCAGACCATCCGTCTGACGGGCATCAAAGCGCAGAAGGATTACCCTGATCTTCTGCGGCGCGTGAAGTTCTACGACAGCGAGACAAAGAACACCTACGTCTTCCTGACGAACAACTTCATCCTGACCGCACAGCAGATCGCCGACCTGTACAAGCAGCGCTGGCAGATCGAACTCTTCTTCAAGTGGATCAAGGGGCATCTCAAAATCACAGTGTTCTGGGGAGAATCGGAGAACGCGGTGCGGACCCAAATCTGGGTGGCGGTGTGCACCTACCTCGCGGTGGCCATTCTCAAGAAACAGTGGCGTATTGAACAGAGCATGTACGATATTCTACAAATCTTGAGCACCTCAGCATTCGAGAAGATTGGCTTGCAGGAGCTCTTTTCAAAGATCGACTTGCAAAAACCCGAACCAGACCCCGACTTTTCGGCTCTGGGATTGGGATTTTAATTGGGAACGAGTGAACAAGGATAAATCTTCTATTCCGCTTGCGAACGATCCAACCATCTAGCCATCCAACCATCCTGCTACACTTCCTCCATGGAGCACCTCGTCCTGATCGACCCGACTTCGTCCGCTTAGGCGGACTTCGCCGGGCAAGTGGCCATTTTCTCTTCTTCTATGGATCATCTCATTCTCATTGACGGTCACCACCTGATGTACCGTGCGTTCTATGCGATTCCAGAGACGCTTAAGACCGCAGCCGGCGAACAGACGAATGCCGTCTACGGCGTTGCCTCAATGCTCCTGAGCATTCTGAAGGCGGAGGAGCCCGATCGTTTGCTCTTCTGCTTCGATGCCGGGGAGGAGACATTCCGCCACCAGGAGAATGCGACCTATAAGGAGGGGAGAGCGGAGACGCCGGACTCCTTCTACCTGCAGATTCCCCGCATCCTCCAGCTCATCGACGCCTTCGGGATTCAGCATGTC
This sequence comes from Candidatus Peregrinibacteria bacterium, assembly GCA_016201685.1. Classification (GTDB taxonomy): domain Bacteria; phylum Patescibacteriota; class Gracilibacteria; order Peribacterales; family Peribacteraceae; genus JACOTD01. Next base: position 5,424 of record JACQCJ010000023.1, read on the forward strand.
TCGGATCTGCAGTTTGAGGCGGATGATTTTTTGTGCACCTATGCCCGTGCGGCGCAGTCTGCCGGCATGCGCGTGACGATCATCACGGGCGACCGTGACGCACTGCAGCTCGCGACAGAGAAGATCTGCATCGCCATCCCCCACAAGGCGTACCAGCAGCCGGAGTACCTGGGGCCAGCGGAGATTCTTGCGAAGTACGGCGTGCGCCCCGATCAGATCGCCTCGTATAAAGGACTCACCGGCGACGCGTCCGATAATTTGAGCGGCGTCAAAGGCATCGGTCCCAAGACCGCAGCCATGCTCCTGCAGCAGTATCAGACACTCGAAGGAGTCTACGCTCATCTCGATGCCATTCGCCCATCCGTCCGAGAAAAGCTCGCGCGCGACCGCGAGCAAGCATTCTTCTGTGAGCGTATGGCGACCCTCGTTTGCGACATTGCACTCCCCAAGAGCTTGGAAGAGCTGCGGTTGCACGATCTTCCTCTTGAACCTGCCTTGACACTTTTTTCTGAGTTCGAATTCCTCACGCTGGGAAAGCGCCTCGAATCCTTCGCAAAGACACCGTACGGACTGCAGCATTTCCATTGGGATTCGTCTGCACCCATTCGGTCGGACGAGACGAAAGTGAAGCAACAGCTGTCATTGTTTTAAGGTACAAGATGCAAGAAACAAGATACAAAAAAATTCCAGTGGCCCATTTGCATCTTGCATCTTGTTCCTTGGATCTTCAATTCGCGAGCACAATTCGTACTCACGCTAAAAAGCACTGAATTTTCCTGAATACATTTTGTGTTTTCTTACTCGCACTCAACGAAAAATCAGGCTCAATTTTGTGTTCGCGTAGGCTCTTCCTGAATACCAAAGGTAGTCGCTCGGCTCTTGCACAAGCCCTTCGTGGGAGTTTAGACTCGCTTCCGTTTCACTATTTCGCGCTTCGGGACTCGTTCCCGGGGCTTCCCTGCTTTCTCCCATGCCTAAGGAACGTGTTCTCAGCAGCCTCGATATTGGAAGTGCCAAGATCCGGACCGTCATCGCCGTTGTGGATGGGAGTGACACGGAACGACGAATGCCCAATGTGATCGGAGTCGGCATTTCGCCGTCGCTCGGGATGCGCAAGGGGCACGTGATCGATGTGGAGGAACTCATTCACAACATCATCTCCTCCATCGAGGATGCCGAACGCATGGCGGGCGTTCCTGTGAACCACGTCTTCGTCGGCATGAGCGGGTCGCACATCGAGGCCTTCGACAGCAGGGGAGTGATTGCCATCTCCGGCGCCGAGATCACGGTGGAAGACATCGCTCGCGTGCTCGAAGCGGCGCAGGCGGTGAGCATCCCGCAGAACCGCCGCATCCTCCACATCGAGCCGAAGTTCTACGCGGTGGACGAGCAGCGCGGCATCAAGAACCCGCTCGGGATGACAGGCATCCGTCTGGAGGCAGAGGCGCACATCATCACCGGGTACGTGCAGCACGTGAAGAATCTGGAGAAGAGCATCGACCAGGCGGGCGTGGATATCGATGCCATCGTTCCCGCGACGATCGCGGCCTCGGAGGCCGTGCTCACCAAGCGCCAGAAGGAACTCGGGGTCGTCGTCATCGATATCGGCGCGGGCTGCACGAGCATCGCGGTGTTCGAAGAAGGCACGATCCTCCATTCGGTGACGCTGCCCATCGCCGGCGAGAGCGTGACGAACGACATCGCGATCGGGCTTCGCACCTCCATCGACACGGCCGAGAAGATCAAGATCGAGTACGGATCGGTGCTCCCCTCCGAGATGAACGAGCGCGAGATGATCGATCTCTCCACGGTCAGCAAGGTCGATACCCAAA
>JACQCJ010000019.1 GCA_016201685.1 Candidatus Peregrinibacteria bacterium
CGCTTGCCAAGATACCGGGCCAACACATCCAACACGGGCGGGAGGGGATCGTCATCACTCCTCGCATATTCCTCACGGTCCTCATCGTTCTCTTCCCCGTCGCTGTCGTGATCGTGATGCACGGCCCCGCACGTCGGGCATCCGCATGCATCTTCTCCTTCCTCTTGATACTGTCCTCCCCACCGCTGGAATTCTTGTGTGCGCAACTCCTCACGTTCTTTTTCTTCATCGCGCGGCAGGCAGCACTTCTTGTACTTTTTCCGGCTGCCACAGGGGCAGGGCTCATTGCGACCGACCTTTCCCCTCAGGCAAGCATCAGCAGTCTGCATGTAAAGAAGTGTAGCAAAAAACAAATGTCGCTGGACATGGGAGGTCTGTCCCCACACGAGGTTTTCTGGTATAATGATGGGGAATCATGACAAACACACACTCGTTCCGTCATCCGTTCCTGTGCTCGCTCACAACGAGTTTGCTGCTCGTGGGCATTGCGTGGATCGTCGCGGGGACGGGGCCGATGCTCCTCGCAGACCTCACGACGGCCGGCGGCTCCTCGGCGTTGAGTGCAATGCCGTCACAACCGGGAATGCCGCGACCGGTATCCGTGATGATGCTCACCGCAGGGCTGCATCCCTCCGCTCCGGCAATGCCGACGAAATCGAAGCATGCCGAAGACACGCGAAATCTTGCATTGCTCATCGGCATGCTCTTGATCCTCGCGGGATGTTGCAGCCACGCGCTCTACGTGCTGCGTAACGAAGACGAAAAGCGCCGCCTGAAAGGCAAGCTCGTCTTCTACCGGGGAACGATCGTCACGTGCAAGAAGAAGTTCCAGGAGAGACTGGATCAGGAAATGCGTCCAACAACGGTGTGAATGATGGAGAGCATAGAAAAAGAGCGGCCCGAAGGTCGCTCCTCTCTTTTTTGGTCGCAAAAGCAACCGGGCGTTCGCAGTCGCGGCTCTCCGAGAAGGAGAATCAGCAACAAGTGCCATCGCCTCCGCAACAAGTACCACCAGACATACGGAGATGGGGAAAGAAATAACAGCGAGAGTGTACGCTGCACAGGAAATTCTGTCTAGCACTTTCATCGGTAAATTGATAAGAGAGGTGTTTTCTGGAATAGAATCCCAATCAAAATGATCTTTTAAAGAAAACCGACATTCTCGATCTCTACGAGAACATCGTCTTTTTCCCGAGCGCATCGCGGTGATACCGACCGAACTCCGTGATCTGCACGCAGAGGTCATTCTTCACGACCGGTCCCTCGACGCACAGGCGGATGCCGAGCGGATCGACGGTGCAGTTGCCGCAAAGCCCATAACCGCACTTCATGTACCGCTCAAGCGAGAGTTGACTCGGAACACTGTAGTGAGCGGTGATCTCGGAAACTCGCTTGAGCATCCGTTCGGGACCGCAGGCGAACACTTGATCGACAGGAAGACACTTCTTCTTGCCACCCCGAGCGGAGTCGGGGGGAACGGGGCAGGAAGCGAGGAGCTTCTCGAGGACGTCGACGTTGTAGCCTTTGTAGCCCACAGAGCCGTCGTTCGTCGCAATGTGCAACGAGACGTGTGGAAGAGATTCGAGCTCCTCAAGGTAGAGAAGGTGCTCCTTCCCTCGCGCACCGACGATCACCTCGAGCGTACAGCCGTGGCCGACGGTCTCCTTGGCGACGAAGTACATGGGCGCCGCCCCATAGCCGCCCGCCACGAGCACAATGTGCTGGCCGGGTTGCCATTCATAGAAGGTGCCGAAGGGTCCGCGCAGTCCGATCAAATCGCCAACGGACGCTCGCGCGAGTTCGTCCGTCATGTCCCCCACGGCGAAGAACGTGATCTTCGTCACAGCACCATCATCGAAGGCAACGCTCATGGGAACCTCGTCGACGCCCGGCAGCCACACCATCACGAATTGCCCCGGCCGCGCCCCGAGCGATCCGTCGAACGTGTACGTGCGCACCATCTCGGTCTCCTGCTTGATCTCCTTGATGCGGTAGGTACGAGGGAGCCGGGACTGGAGAGGGATGGACACGACACGAGTGTAATTGAAAATGGACAATTGAAAATTGACAATGCTGCGCACACTTCGAAAAAAAGAGCGGGGACTGCAACTATACGCAAAGCAACACCGAATCTGATTCTTCGCATGCTCCCAAAATTATCAATTTTCAATTGTCAATTTTCAATTGTTTTCGAGAGTTCTCGATGCATCCCCCCGACCAGATCGCGAATCTCCCACACCCCTTCATTCGTGCACCACATTTGAATCTCGTCGCAGACTTTTTTGAAAACGTCGATCCCGCGTTCAGCCACCGCCGTGCCGATGCCGACGAGCGTGGCACCAGCGAGCATGAGTTCGAGAGCATCCTCACCCGTGTAGACGCCGCCCGTGCCGATGATCGGCACCTTCCCCCCGGTCGCGTCGTAGATCTCCGCAATGCAGCGGACCGCGATGGGCTTGAGCGCCGGCCCGGAGAGTCCGCCGCTGTGCGCGGCGAGGATCGGCATGCGGCTGCGCAGATCAATGGCCATTCCCGGTCCGGCGGTGTTGATGGCGGTGATGCCGTTCGCGCCGGCATCGACGCAGGCTCTGGCGATCTCGCCGATGGTGGGGACATCGGGCGTGAGCTTGGCGAAGACGGGAACGACCCCGGAGACCTCCTTGACTGCCCGGATGATCTTGGCCGCCTCGTTCGCATCTTCAGCGAAGAGCTTCCCTCTGAGCTTGCGGAATGTCGGCGTGGAGAGGTTCACTTCGAGGAAGTCTGGTTTCAACGGCACGACAACCTCTGTGATCGCCGCGAATTCCTCCGGTACCAGCCCGATGACGTTGGCGATGAGCGGAACGGGATGATCCTTCAGGAACTCGGCGATCTCTTCCTTCGCCTTCGCGGGTCCCGCATCCGGCACCCCGACGGCATTCAGTGTCCAGTGTTCCGTGGAGATGATCGTCGGATTGCGATTCCCCTGATGCTCCACGGGCCAGAGTGACTTCGTCGTCACTGCGCCCGCCCCGCCCCGCGCCACCGCCCGCCAGCTCGAAGCCGTGATCCCCAGAATCCCCGAAGCGAGGACTGTGGGATTTTCGAACGTGACTCCGAGGAAGGTTTGACTCAGGTTCATTGCATGCAGTGTAGCGGAGAAGCAGGAACGGTGTTTGTTGTTTTTGTTTTTTTCACCTCACCCCCAACCCCTCTCCTTTTCTTGGGTTTACCTTTCTTCTGTCCAAGCAATTATTTGCTGAAGCATCGGAGGAAGGGGGGTGTTTTGTTTTTGTGTGATGGAAGCAAAACAAACACATACAAAAACAGTTCCCCCTTCTCCTGCCCTTCGGACGAGAGAGATGTGAAGAAGTTCTAACGAAAAGGACAGCCAAAGATCAGGAGAGGGGATTAGGGGGTGAGGTCACCTAAAAAACAACACACAAAACAGTCCTCATCGTCCCCTCACACCGTCCTCGGCTTTGGGAACAATTGATCTCGCCGGACAAAAACGGCCGTGAAGAGAATGATGCCGAAGAGGAGCAATCGCGCGGGGCCCAGAATCTGCGCGGGGATGTAGGAGAAGACCAGGCCGGATGAGGTCATCATCGGCACTTTGACGAAGCGAAGCCCCTCGCGAAGGAGAACGAGCAATGCAGTGGAAAGGACAGTGCCGGGAATATTGCCCGGCC
>JACQCJ010000022.1 GCA_016201685.1 Candidatus Peregrinibacteria bacterium
GATCGCACGATTGATTGCATCGCGAGCGATCACGCGCCGCATGCACTCGAGGAGAAAAATGAAGGCAGGCCGCTCGACGCACCCAGTGGAGTCCCAGGTGTCGAAACGCTGCTGCCATTACTGCTCTCTGTCGCGCATCCGAATACCGCACTCACGCGATGGCCTCATCCGATGTATACCGATACTGATACTCGCATCACGTATGCCGATATTCTTCGTCTCTGCTTTACAAATCCCAATCGTATTTTTCAACTGGGGAAGACGGGTATCAAAGAAGGTGCGGTGTCTGATCTGATCCTCGTGGATCCGGAAATGGAGTGGACGATCCGAGGAACAGACCTCCATAGTAAGTGCGGTTGGACACCGTACGAAGGGTGGAGGGTGAAGGGGAAGGTGGTGCGGGGGTTCTGGGGTGGGGAAGAACGATGATTGGGGCTTGCAAAAGAGAAAAAACAGACTATGGCCAAAGAATATCAATGAGAGCGGGCATACGTGCCCGCGATCCCTGGGACCATGGTGCCATGTCCCAGCGCCATCCCGTCCAGAATGACCGGATCATGTTCATCACGACGAATCTCCGTGATCGACGACCAGTATTCGCGAATGATGCCTTTGCCAGAGAAGCGATCGATGTTTTGTATCGAGTTCAAGAATTGCATCCATTCTTTCTCTACGGATTCGTAATCATGACCGACCATTGTCATTTTCTGCTTAACGTCCGATCACCCGAATCCATTTCGGTCGTCATGAATCGATACAAGATGGGCGTCAGTCACAGCGTCGGCATCGGGCCACTCTGGCAGCCGCGATTTCATATGCGGCTTGTACAGCATCCCCTTGGGGCACTGCGCTACATTCATGAGAATCCCGTTCGTGCGAAGATGGTCGAGCGACCGGAAGACCATCCATGGTCTTCGGCGTGTGGGAAATGGGATGTGACGAGCTTGCGGGATTCAATAAATAGGCGCGCGGGCAAAGCGCGCGGGCAAGTATGCCCGCTCTCAGTCCATTTGATGTATTTTCTGGCGTCGCACACTGCTTTTATGCAGGTGCGGCTCGAAGGCCGGAAGGCGATCGATGGGACAGGGGAGGTCTTCCATGGACACGTGCGGCGGCAGCTTCTGATCGTAACCCAGAAGAATCTTATTCGGGGCGATGGCGCGGACGGGTTCCAGAAAATCCTCGGGATCTCCAAGGATGATGTGCGCTTCCGGATAGGCCTCTTCGAGCGATCGCTTGCGCTCCTCTTCCCCCTGGTCGGGCAGACGTCCCTTGATGCGCCGAACGTTTGCATCGCGCGCGACGACGACCCAGAGCTCCCCCCGAGACGTCGCGGCTTCCAGGAGAAAGCGGTGGCCGGGGTGGAGATGGTCGAATGTGCCGAAGACGAGGATGCGCATGGAGTACGGGAGTATTCGAGTACTGGAATACCGGGGGAAATCTCAGAGAAATGGTTTCCATCATGACGCAACCGAGTCCCGCTATTCCAGTATTCCAGTCCCCAGTATCCCATCTACTTCTTCGTCACATCCGCCACGTACAAGCGCTTGTCATCCATCACGTAGAGGTGCGTCTCATCCGGATCCACGGAGAGATTCTGGAGCTTCCCCAACTGATCGCCCTCGAAGACGTACTGCTTGACGTACGAGGCGTCGCCGGAAGCGCCGCCGTCAGCGAAGACGATCACGCGATTGTGCACCGGATCGAGGAAGTAGAAGTGGCTGCCAGGAATCTTGAAGATCTTGGTGACGTTCTGCAGGACGCCATCGGGCGCGTTGTGGATCTGGAATGGCTGCGTCTCCCCCCGCAGCAGCTTCACGATCGCGCCTTTCTCCTTGAGGACGTACACGTTCCCGTCGATCGCCATATCGATCGCATTGCTCAAATCTCCGTTGATGTTGTACTGGACCGACGGTCCGTAGCGGTTGCTCAGGCGCTCGTACTTGTAGATCCGGTTATCCGACGAGAGGATGTAGAGGTAGCGCAAGTACGTCTCCGCGTCCTTGCCCGTGGCCCAACCGCTCGGATCCTCCGTCTTCATGGGGGTCGGCTGATTGGCGAGCAACTCGACGACGCCGTTGCCGGTCGTCAGGAAGACCTGCGACTTGTACCGGTCAAAATTCGTGCCGTCGAGGATCAGGTCTTCATCCGCGAGTCGCTTGCCGTCTTCGACGCCGTTCAGGAGAACATGGTACCAATCCTGCCGGTCGTAGACGACGAATTCTCCGTCCGCGACGCTGATCATTCCCTGCGCGCTCACGTTCGGGTTCTTCGAGGCGATGCTCACGACGAGGCGCGGGGAGAGGCGGACGACGTTGTTGAGCTCCTCGCGTTTGGCGTGGATGCGATCGAGGAGGCTCAGGGCCTCGGACCGGAAGAGGCCGCTGTCGTTATTGATCACCTGCTTCGCCTCTTCTTCCGCGCGAACGAGGATGGTGTTCGCCCCTCGCGTGTCTCCCGTAAGTTTCCGATTGTCCGCGCTCTGAAGTTCCTGGGTGATCTGCCTCAGGAAGTCGCTCAATTGCGCACGCGATTTGCTGCGCTGCGTGTTCGTCGAAAGCTGGACGACGATCCAGACGAGGAGGAAGAACGCGAGCGCGCCGGCGACGAGCAACAGATGCGCTCGCCGCTTGCGCTGGGGGTGCTTGAGATCCGCATGGAATGTCGTCAGACGTTCCTGCCCCAGGGACACCCAGCGCCTGAAGGTCGAGAGCACCGATTCCGTGCGTTCGCTCGAGGGCCGCACGGCTTTCCCGATGCGCTCGAGCATCGGCAGTGCGGCATCAGCCGCGGCGGCGAGGAACGCGGGCATGCGCGCGACGGAACGGCGGCGTTTGCGCCGACGAAGAGTCGGCATATCACGTTCGTTTTTGATGGCAATCTCCTCGGGTTGAGAGGCGGCGCGCGCGTCCGACTCGACATGAATCGTTGCCAGCGCCGCCGCCTCGCGCTCGGCATCGAGCGCGGTCACGAGTTCCTGGAGGAGCTGGGTTCCGCGCAGCGAAAGCTGATGCAATTGTGCGGGAGTAAAGGTGCGCAGCAGCCGCTGCGTGGAGAGAATCACGGTGTCTCTGGGCTCGAGCGGGCCGCTCGCGATGTGGACGAAGGCGGGGGCCGGCTTTCCCTTCGTGTATTCCGTGATCTGCCCCGTCGAACTTCCGCGGATCAAATAGGCCTCGCCGCGCCCGGCGTGCGACACGTGCAGCGTCCCGCCTGCATCGAGCAGCGCCACGATCGCAGAGACATCGTCGATGGCACGCGACGCGAGAAACCCGCGAAAGAGCCCGTTGAGTTCCTTGAGCGTTCCGTCGAGCCGGTGCCACGGCTCTCCTTCCGTCGAGAGGAGCGAATGCTGCACGACCGCCGCGCATTCTTCCTCGAGCGCCTTCGCCTCGCGCGGACTCGCATTCATCTGCAGCAGCAGAAACGCCCGTTCCTTCATGGCGGAAGGGAAGGAGAGCGCCGCGAGCGAGACGCCCCCGCCCGCCTTCGTCGAGCCTGTGTGGACCGTAGAGTCCATCAGGCATGAACGCTACCTGTGACGGGAGATTGGAGCAAGGAAGAGTGGAGGCGTGCGGCGGCCGTTTTTCTGGACATTCGGAATGTCCTTTGGGGCGGTGAGCGATATGCGGTGAGCGCATAGTCTCAAGACCGCACGCGCATCGCGCTCTCGCTCCAATGGACCCGCGATCCTTTCGATCGGATCATCGTCGCGCACGCTCTCAGTCGAAAGGCGAAGCTCCTCACCAAAGACAAGCATATCCTCCGTCACTATGCGGGGGCGGTGTGGTAGCCCCGTGCGGATCGTAGAGTCCATCAGGCGTGCACGCTACCTGTGATGATTCGGGCAAGGGGGAATAGTGTTGCTTCTCCGGAGTTCATGGACATTGATGATGTGTCGAGGGGCGGTGAATGAAGAGTGATAAGTGCTGAGCATGATGTCAGTTCATCGCTCAAATCCCACAGGCGGCTCAAGAATTTTCTCAACTTGTCCTCATCGATGAGAGAGCAAGTTCAGATAGGTAGCGAGCATCAAGATAGTCCCACGATCATAGCGCAGTGGGGCATTTTTATATTCTCCACTGTAGCGAACCCCACGATATTCTTCTTGTTGGATTGCTGCCTCCCGTGCCTCTTCCATACGACATGCCTCCCACAGAATTCGTTCAATATAATCCATCGCCGTCTTGATTTCCGGCAAAGTCACAGACAATGTTTCTGGCTGTACTAAATTCCACAACTCGCCAAGCATTGTGGCATAGGTTATTACTTGCCTGCGGGCGACGAAATCGGTTCTTGATGGGTGTAGAAATCGCTTGTACAAATCCTGCAGGAGTTGCCCAACTGTCCCAGGCTTGTACCGCTGTTTGAGACTGTCGATTTTGATTCTGATGTTCTGAGACTCTGATTCTATCGTTGCCTCAGGGTTATTTTTTACAGGTTCTTTTCCACGTTCATTTCCACGAGGTGTCTCCATATGTTGTAATATTAGTACTTTACTTTTAATTTGTCAATTACAGAATTGTGGCTCTCGCAAGAGAATAAAAGCAGCTCCTCAATCCGCTCCCTCCCTCCCTACGATCGTGAAGAACGTTCTCCATTGGATCCAGAGATCGAGCAGGAGCGACCATTCTTCGATGTACAAAAGATCGCAGTGGACTTCGTCTTCGAAGGGGAGATCGGAGCGGCCGGAGATTTGCGCGAGGCCGGTGATGCCGGGTTTGACGGCGAAGACTCTGCGTTGCTCGAGCGAGTAGCGTTCGACTTCGGTGATGAGGTGCGGGCGCGGTCCCACGAGCGACATCTGGCCCGCGAACACGTTGATGAGCTGGGGCAATTCATCGAGCGACCATCTTCGCAGGAAGCGCCCGAAGCGCGTGATGCGCGGGTCGTCTTTCACTTTGAAGAGCGGCCCGTCACGACGATGATTGAAGCTCTCCAGCAGCTCCTTCTCTTGATCCGCCCCCTTGCGCATCGACCGGAATTTAAGCACGCCGATGCGCCTGCGTCCGTGTTGCCCCACGCGTTCCGAGACGTAGAAGATCGGCCAACCACCATCGAGGAACACGCCGATCGCGATCACCAGAAACACCGGCGAAAGAAAAATCAGCAGCAAGGTGCTCACTGCAAGATCGAACATCCGCTTTGCGACGGCCCCCCACCCGTCGAGCGGGGTGGGCTGAAAGCGAATCAGCGGCAGGAGTCCCAGGCGCTCCACCTGCAGCTGGTGGGGCACATCCGCCAGCACGGGCGGGAGGAAGCCGTAGCCCACATGATGACTGCGGCAGTAGTCGATGAGCGCGAGCGTATCGCCGCTCCTCGGGTCTGGATCAGTCTGAATGACGAGATCGATGGGGCGCTGGACCGTGAGGCGTCGCAGCCCGTCGAGATTCTGGAGATGCCCGAGGTACGCGTAGTGCCGGTCGCGCTGGAGCGTGTCTCTGGCGACGAGCGGGATCGGGTGCGCGCCGAGCGACACGACGAGGAGGCGCCCGATGCCGGCGCGCAGCATCGCCCTCTGCACGATGCGCAGGATCATCCGCAGCGTTCCCGCGAAGACGATGATGAGAACGATCGCGTAGAAGAGCAGCGCGCGCGAAAAGAAGAGCTCCTGGAGCACCAGGAAGAACCACGCGTTGAGAATCGCCAGCCACATGCCGGTGACAGCCACAACTCTTCCCAATTCCCGCCACGCGCTCATCGTCGCCCGCAACGCATAGAGATGGAACGCAGCCGCGAGTGCGAGGAAGAGCAGGATGCTCGGGAGCGCGAACCACGTGAGGTAGTACGGCAGTTGCGGGAGGGTGGTGGCGGGATCCAGAAGCTGGCGGCCCGGCAAAAAGTCGATGTTCGCCACCCGGAGCTCGAAACTCATGAAGAGCGCCGCGAAGACCGCGATCGCATCCAGCGGCACGCGCGCAACCCCGAAGAGAGCCTCGGATTTTTTCATACAGTCAGTGTACCCGCTTCTGGCTCAGAAGGCGTGATCACAGAAAAGTGCCAAGAACCAAGTACCAAATCCCCCTTCGACTCGGCTCCCACCTTCGTCAGCCTCGGCTGACTTCGGATGGGCAAGCAGGGCAGGCAAACAATTCATCAAGAGAACAGGTTTGAAATTCAAATGTTTTCTTGATGATTTATGAATTGTTTGGCGATTGGAATCTTGGCGTTTGGATTTTTTCTGCGATCCTCTTCTGAGTTTCATCTCTTCTTCCCCACCGTCTCATCCAGCGAAAACTTCCCCGCGCCGAACGCGAGCAGCACAAGGTTTGCTCCGAGCAACGTGAGATCATATTCCCACCCTGTGCCCTGGCGCGCCGAATAGGCCACCTGCATCACGTCGATCTTCATGAACATCGCACCGAGCATGATGACACCGAGCACCGCCGCCGCGATGGGCGTGAAAATCCCGAGGATCAGAGCGATTCCCATGAGCGGTTCGAGAATAGAGAGAATCTTGAAGATCAGCAGCATCGTGTCCGACATGACCATCGCATCGGCCGACCACACGCCCCACTTCATCGACCCATGGACAAGAAACGCCGCCGCCACGACGACGCGAAGAATCAGGAGCGACCAATCCTGCAACGATCTGATGGGTTTGATCATGGGAAAATGGAGAAGATCAGTGCGGGGAGTGTAGCAGAGGCGGAGCCCACGGGAGCTTATAGGTAGCCTGAAAGTGAAGGATGCCATGCTCCTCCCATGCGTTCGATTCTCCGAAGAATGATTGTGGCCATTCCCGTTGCCTACTTCATCGGGGGCCTTTTATGCGTCCTTCTTTCCATGCTGGGTGCCAGTAACACCGGCCTTGTCACGCCATTTTGGGCATTGCTGCTCTCCCCTTTTACGATGATCCTCGGTCCGTTGGATATGCTCACGCGGCACCCGGTGTTGTCGGTGGTATAGACGTTGGGAATTCACTTCATGGTGTCATGGAATGAGCTTCAACGAAGCCGACTTCCTCCAAAAAAGAAGTATTGGTATCTGTCGTGGTATTTGCGGAGATTGTTACAAAATCAGGATCATGATTGATCATTTTCTCGTCGCATGCCTTGTCCTCCTTCGCATTGCGAGAGTTGGAGCCGTCTGGGCGAATTGCATTCCCTTTGA
>JACQCJ010000034.1 GCA_016201685.1 Candidatus Peregrinibacteria bacterium
AGATCTTTCTTGCCTCGGGTGATCCGCGGACGGGAGACATCCGTTGCCTCCTGGACGCGTGTGACGCCACCATGCCCAAGCGCTTGAGCCTGCGATGCACACCACAACCTTCGGGCGCGCTCATCGAGATGGGGAGCGATCAGCTTGTCGCTTTTCTCCAATGTGGCCATGAGGGATTCCATGGTTGGAGAGTGTAACACTTATTCATGTGCGAGATCTAAGCGTTTCGGTTCGATGATCAAACGGCAGGCTCCCAACGCCCTGGTCTTTGGTCCGGTTACCGCCGGGTATGGTGAAATGGTGAGTTTGCAGGACGCACCCGATCAGGCCGGGCGGGAGTATCTCGATTTCTATCTTGATACGGCGAAAACACTGGAAATGACGGAAGGAAAGAGAATACTCGACGTGCTTGATGTTCATTGGTATCCCGATGTCCAAGTTGACGGGAAATCCCTTGTGGACGCTTCTCATCAAGATATCTTCACTCCACAAAAAGCAAACCCTTCAACGGCAGAAATTGAAGCCAGGGTTCAAGCGCCCAGGTCTCTCTGGGATCCAACCTATGTTGAGGATAGTTGGATTACCAAATACGACAATGGTCATCAACCTATTCGACTCATTCCATGGCTGAAGGAAAAAATTGCTGTGCACTATCCCGGAACAAAACTCGCCATTACCGAATATAACTTATAACTATGGTGACGGTTTTCATATTTCTCACGCGATCGCGCAGGCGGATGCACTGGGCATTTTCGGTCGGGAAGGTCTCTTCGCCGCGTCTTGGCAATCACTTGGCTACCCTGAGACGATCGATAATCCCTTTTATGCGAACAGTTTTATCACGGGCGCCTTCGATATGTATCTGGACTACGATGGCAAAGGGAGTTCTGTTGGAGATCGTTCTCTCACACTGGATAATCCGGATGGTGCTCGTCTCTCCCTCTATGCCATGAAGAGCACGAAAGACCCCACTCTTCTGCACATCATTGCGATCAATAAAACCACTACCGAGACACCGATCGGCATACAACTCGTTGGCATTGGAGCAACTGCCAAAACCGCAGCCGTGTACCGACTGACAGCAAGCTCTCTCAAACCAAAAGCAGCGGGCCAGATCACACTGCTCAATGATTCGTCGCTTGTCGAGGACAGAACCCTGTACGATCGCCTGCCGCCATTGAGCGTAACGACATTTGAAATCAGGAAGTAGACATAGTCTTCGAGACCCATTTCTACCATCAAGATCCGTCGCCAAGTGTTTCCCGTGCTTCGATATCGTTCACTGCTTCCCGGTACTCGCACACCTCACACTCCTTGTTCGCGAGCGGCAACTGTTCCCGTTCGATGCACAGCCGCGCCTCATGCAACGCGTCATCCACCCACGAATCATCGCCGCGGTAGGCGAGAATGCTCGTTTTGAAATGCAGCGATCCTCCAAACGATGCGCGATTGCGATCTGCGTTGACGTAGACGAAGTAGCCGATCGGTGAGACCGAAAATCCATTCCTCCGGAAGAGCCACTGGTACATCTCGAGTTGCCTCTTGTACCCGTCCTTCCACGGTCCCTCCAGCGAGACCTCGCCGTCGAACGAGGTCGCTTTGTAGTCGACGATGTGCAGGGAACCTTCCGGATTGATCCAGAGATCGTCGATCGCGCCGAAGAAGAGAAAGTTCGATTCGGGATGCACAAAACGAATCCCGTGCCGGACATTCCTCCACTCCTCAATGCTTGGATGCTGGAAGGGGATTGCGTCGATGCCTTCCTCTGTCATCAGAGGATGAGGCTCTCTTCGAATCCGATACGCGTCGAATTCTTTCTTGAGTAATGCATCCACCGCGGAATTCAGCGTGTAGGGAGGTGAGCTCGGCGGTGCGACGCCGAAGCGGCGATCCAGAAAGAAGCAGCGCGGGCAGCGGAGGAAGAGCTCGAGCTTGGTGCGGCTGAGCGGATACGGCTGCGACGACAATGAATCAGGACGTTGCATGGATCTATCGTAGAAGACGAAATTGTGAATTGCGAAGGGCGAATTGCGAATGGGGAATGAGACATTGAATCTTTCATTCGTACATCGCAATTCGCCAATCGCACTTCCCGTCTGCTACACTTCCTCAAGTTTACCTCCTCCCCCTTCTCTCTATGGACCAAGCAGTCAAGCCCCTCACGTGGATCCTCGGCCTTGTGCTGACGCTCGTGGGTCTCCTCGGCTTCGTGATGTCGAGTCCACTTCTCGGCCTCTTTGCCGTGGATTCGATTCACAACGTCATCCACCTCTTGAGCGGCGTCATCGCGCTCGGCGCGGCCGCAACGAGTAGCGCGTACTCGCGAACCTATCTCATGGTCTTCGGCGTCGTGTACGGCCTCGTCACTGTCCTCGGTTTCGTTCAAGGCGACAATGTCCTTCAACTCATTACCGTGAACCCGGCAGATAACTTCCTGCATCTTGCCATCGCGGCAGTGTGTCTCATCGTCGGCTTCGGCAGCACCAAGAACGCAGCGTGACCTCGTTCAACGAAAGACGAGCCCGGTGGAGAGCCGGGCTTTTTTCATCCGCCTTCGCAGGAGATCATTATCGTGAGGCAGTCAAGGAATTCGCAATATTCTGCAGATATGCTACAGCGGATTCCGCGAGCGCAACGCACAGGCATTGCGCATGAAACCGCAATCGTCATGCCGCTTCGCATTCGAAACGTTAGGAATGTCCTGAGATCATTGAGGGTAATTCTTCGCTATGGGGAACGCTTCGCGGCATTCGACGGAGGTTGTCATTCGATGAGAATTCCTATCGCTTCATTCGCAAATTGGTATCAGTTGGCGGAGCTTCATGAGCGTCCCACCTTCTGTTCTCCCGGCGTCAATTGCGTCTGTCGCAGAATGTCTCTGATCCACATCCAGCCCTGGTTCTTCACGTCGATCGCGATGGGGTTGGGGAGGATCTTCACGGGAGGATGGTCCGTGCTGTTCTCGGATGCAATGACCCCGACGGTGAGTTCGCCGTCGGTGTAATACCAGTCGCCTTCGGCATTCCGTCCCGTGATCGTGGGGCCGACCCCGCTTACCTGGTACATCTGCGTCAGCTGCTTCGCGTCGATCAAATTTTTGATGATCGAGGTCCGCTCGCCGTCCACATCGCCGTCGATGTGGTGCGTCAATTGTCCCGTGTACCGATCGAAGCCGATGCTCCGGTCGAGCGTCGCCGCGCCGATCCACAGCGGTCTGCCGTCGCCTCCCGCGTACGAGGATTCCCAGAGGCGCACGTGATGACGCGAGGACGGCGTCTTGCCGATCGGCTCCTCGAAGGCGATGTCCTGCCTGCGGCCCCACAGGTAGAGATTGCTGACAGGCGCGGTGGGGTACGCGCGATGGAAGAGAATGCTCGCCGCGATGGAGATACTCGTGCGTACCGAGAGAGGATCGGCGGGATGCCACCCGGCGAGCAGGAGTGAGCGCACCACCTCCCGCTGCGAGCCGATGAGCGCGATATTCAGCGGATCGCCCGGGAAGCCGTAGCGGTTCTCGGTTGTCTTGGGCGCTTCGAGCAGGCTGGGGCGGTAATCGTAGTGTTCCCAGATGACGGGAAGCAGAATGTACGCGACGATCGCGTAGACCATGACCAGCGCGCACCCGTCACGGAAGCTGTGGCGAAGCCATCGGCGGTATCTGCGGCGTTTCATGGAGTGAGGTGCAGGAGGAGCAAATCGTCTTCACGCTCGAGGAGCGTCGCACCCCTACCTCCCACGCGTTCGTGTGTGACGACGTAGAGGTTCGATCGCTCGAGGAACGTTTTCATGGCGTCGACGGACAGCGCGCCGATCGCATCCTTGCGCAGACTGATCCAGTCGGGGCCCAAGAGCTCCCATGGCGGCGTGGCGCAGATGCGATTGCCCGCGTACGTCACGGCGAAGCAGGCGGGAAACGTCGCAGTGACGATGGCGTCCTTCGGAACGTGCTTTCGAATGAAGGCATAGAAGGGATCGATCTTCCCCGGCACGTATGTGGAGCGGTGGACGAATTCCCATGCGAAGTTCGTCATCTGTGCGACGAGAATCACGGGCACGAAAATCCAGAGAAACCTTGGAATCTTTTTTGGAAGGTATTCGAGTGCGAGGGAAGCCGCGAGAACGATCGAGATTTCCGCCGGGAGAATGCCGCGCATGAAGAGATCGTTCGTCACGGCGCTGCGCAGGAGAGTGATCACGAGGAACGTGCCGGTCACGGTTGCCGCGAGCATGCCTGCGAGTCGCGCGTGCTCCTCGTTCAGTCGTCGCCTCCGGGCAATGGGAAGGAGCGCGAGCGCGAAGACGACGACAATCCCCAGATCGATCGCGAGAATGAAGGGCATGGTGAGGAGAAAATCGAGCAGTTGTATCAGGACCGAACCGAACGCACTCGATGGGAGGGAAAAGAACGGAAGGATCAACGGATGGAACTGCAGCACGCCGGAGCGCCCCCACAGCACCCGCACCATCGGCAGCGCGACCACGATGGCAGCGAGGATCGTCCAGGCATCATTGCTGTCGATCGATCGCATCCGCACTGCTTCGAATCCGCGAATGAGCCCATAGGACACTGCTGCGGTGCAGAAGACGAAGGTCGAAAATCCGAACATTGCACCCAACAGCACCCCGATCGCGATGGCATGCGGGCGGCTGCGATGCAGGCTCAGGAGGAGGATGAGGAGGAACATCATGCTTCCGAGCAGATGATGCGGGACCCAGAGGAAGAGCGTGTAGAAAGAGGGAACTTGAAACACCAGTCGGTGCGTGAGCGGAAGCGCCTGCTTCCACCATTCCAGGTGCGAGGGAAAACCCGTGGCATAGCGAACGTGCGCGTAGACGTAGACGAAGAAATCCAGGCCGCCGAGAAATGTCATGGACAGCAGCAAGAACGTCCGAGCAAGAACTCGATGGAGAACCATGCAGGAAACGTAGAGTACGAATGCGAGGATCGCGGCCTCCTCGAGAAGATTGTGGATCAAGAGACTCGCTTGCGCGGAGAGGGACGTTGTGCGGAAGACGATCCCGGGGAGCAGGTAGTCGCTGTAGTAGTAGGAGAACGGCGCGCTTGGGAAGTGGAAGTGCACCGGATGCGCCAGGTCGAACCCCGTGGAGAGCACGTACTGCGTTCTCCAGAAATCATCCGCGACGGTCGGCAGGCTCGCGCGGAGAAGCGAGAGCTTGGGAATGGCGAGGCTCGCGAAGAAGAACGTGAGGAGGAGGACATAGGCAATCCATTCTGCGCGCGTGACCGTGTTGGGCTCGGGATGAACGGAGAATGACCATCGACGCTTGAGCGTCCGTTCAACGAGCAATGCAAGAAGGAGGAAGAGCGCGCTCTCGAGCACGATCGCCTGATGCGGCAGCGGGACGACAACCATCTCCAATTCGATCAAAGGGGGCAGGAGGATGATCGTGAGGAAGAGCCACGTGAGGGGGTTGTTCCGGAAGCGGGAGTGGAGAAAACGGCTCAGGAACGCACCGAGGCCGGTGTAGAGAATGCCGATCGTGAGAAGAGCGCGGAGCCAATCGTTGATCGTCATGGTTGAGCGAGCCGTGTCAGTATAGTGGAAAGCACACCGAGTGGACTCCTGCGATCGTTCCACGCATACTCTCGCGCATGAGCGACAGGAGCATTCTCAGGGCTTTCGGCGTTCGCATCATCGCGGTGCTGCTGTTGATTCTTCTGCTCTTCATCTGTTTTCGTTCGATCGAGAATCATGAGCCGATTGCGGATGAGAGGTTCCACCTCGATCAGATCTTCCAGTTCTCGCAAGGACACTTCGCGATCCAGCCCACGGTGACGCAGATCCCCGGCTACCACGCGATCGTCGCGGCGGAATTCTTCCTCCTCCAACGGGGAGACATGCACGAGGTGTTCCTCGATACCATCCGGCTTTGCTCCTTCATCCTCAGCCTTGCGACCATCGTAGCCTTCTTCGCGTGCGCGCTTTCGATCTGCGGCAAGGATGCTTGGCGGCGCATCCTGCTGTTCGTTTTTTTCCCCATCCTCTTTCCGCTCTTTTTCCTGCTCTACACCGATGTCGCAGCGTTGGGAATTTTCCTGCTGGGTCTGTTCTTCGTTCTTCGTCAGCGTTCCACACTCGGACTCCTCGTCGGTTCCCTCTCCATCCTTGTTCGGCAGACCAGCATCGTGTGGGTGTTCTTCCTCGCGCTCTCCGTCATCATGAACGATCTGCACGAATCGCCGCTCCCGATGAAGCGCATTCCGGGGTGGGGCTTCGTGGAAATTTCCTGCAATCGAGAGGGGCTCAAGAGAATCTGGAGTCGTCATCGCAGCGTCATCCTCATGACGACCGGCATTGCCGTTGCGTTCTTCCTCTTTATGCTCGTCAACGGCGGCATCGCCGTGCAGGACAAACACTCGCATCCGGTCGGCGTGTACATGGGCAACATCTGGCTCACACTGTTCCTATTCTTCCTGCTCTTTCTGCCGCTGCACGTCGCCAATGCTCAAGCGATGGGCAAAGTTCTCCTGCGTCATCCGCTTGCATCAGCGCTCTGCGCAGGCGCCATCGCGCTTCTCGTTGTTGTTACGTTCAACAATTTCCACCCCAACAATCACGTTTCGTTCTTTCTCCGCAACCGCATCGTCACGGCATTCTCAGCTTCGATTGCCATGAAGCTCCTGTTCTCTCTCCCGATCATGCTCGCCGTCCTCTCCCTCGCCGTCACGCGCCTGCGATCGAAGCCCGCCTACCTTCTCTATCCGATGACCGTTCTCTGCCTCCTTCCCTCGTGGCTCATCGAAGAGCGGTACGCATTGATCCCGTTCGTGCTTTTCCTACTCTTTATAGAACGACAGAAACCGTGGGTGGAATACAGTCTCCTCGCGTTCTGGATTCTCCTTTCAGCGGTGTTCTTTTGGGGGATTCGGGCGGACATGTTTTTCTTGTAGAATTTTCGTTTTCAGTGAGAGCGAATCATGAAGATCTTTTCTGGTCATCTTGAATGTATTCAGAGAAATATACTGACAATGTTTCATCGGGAGTTTGCCCCGTCGTATCAATGAAATTGTCTGCACCGATTTCATGTTTGATTCCAAGAAACTCATTACACACTGCTGAAATTCTCTCAGCGCCCGTCGTCCAACATTCTCGTTCTTTATCTCTTTTCACAAGCTCAGTCATAGAAGCCATCAATACTTTTACATGTACACGGTCGCCGAATTCGTTATCAAACGACTTCAGAAATTCTCGATATCTTCCAAATACTATGTAGTCGACGACCACACTCTTTCCTTGATTCACTAATTCCTTCGCTTTCCCGAGTATTTTCTCATGTGCCTTCTCAAGTTGCGCTGCGTGTTCCGGAAGCCATTGATCACCGTCGGGAAAAAATTCTGAATCTTCTCTATCGCCATCGAGATAGACATATCCGCATTTTGCTTCGAGCATTTTTCCGATTGTTGTCTTCCCCACACCCCCGGGCCCGGTGAGGATCAGAATTTTTGGCATACACTCATTGGTACTCAATTCTTGAATGAGTTAGAAATCCATAGAAAAGAGATTTTGCAGGTGGCTTGCCATGAGCGAGTCGAATGGTACCCCCGGCCCATGCTTCGCTCCGCGGAGCTACGCAGGACCTCGGAGGGAGTTCTGAATTCTGGCAGGTTTGAGGAAGGAAAATTATTCTGGTACCCCCGGCAGGACTCGAACCTGCGACCAACAGGTTAGAAACCTGCTGCTCTATCCAACTGAGCTACGGGGGCGTTCGAAGAAGAACAGTGAATGATCGACTCTCATTCTATTCCTTCAACACTTTCGCTGAAAGTTCGGAAATGGAGTGTCTTTCAAAGCGTGCTGAGCCAATGCATCTGTTGATCTCTCTCCATGGCTCCCCCAAGCATTTTCAGCTATACTGAGATCAGAAATACCCTTCACGGTCTCCATGCAATCTCCGAACTTCTCCCCACCCACCGAATCTCAGAAGGTCGATGCGGAACAGAATGGGGATGCGGCCGCGCTGTGCTACGTGCCGCTCCTGGCGTTCTTCCTCATCATCGCCAAGCGTCAATCCGCGTTCGTTCGGTTCCATGGGCGGCAGGGGATCGCTCTTTCTCTCCTCGCAATAGGATTCTGGTTTATCCCCATCGTCGGAAAAATTCTTGAGCTTCTGATCTTGGCCGCCGTTGCGTGCGGATTTCTCCTGGCGGCGGCGCGGCAGTGGAAAGAAGTCCCGGTGATCGGACCTCTCTCGCGCGGTCACGTTGTGCTCGCGCTGAAGCATATTCTTCTCGGTTGCACGATCATCGCGACCATCGTTCGCTTCATCCGAACCGCACGTGCCAAGCGACCGACGAAAACTCCAACATCGGTGATCGATGTCGCTCCAGTACCAGCAAAGCCATCCACGCAGGCTTCCACTTCCTTGTCTTCCTTGGCGGAGAACTCCTCTCCCGGTATTCTTCCCAAGGACCTTCCTTCCTGAACTCATGGCCTACAAACGCATCATGATCAAGCTCTCGGGGGAAGTCTTCTCGGGAGCACAGGACTACGGTATCGATAAGCCGACGCTCGACGCCGTTGCGCGCCAGATCTCGCAGGTGGCGAAGCTCCCGATGGAGCTTGTGGTCGTGGTCGGGGGTGGGAACATCTGGCGCTATCGCGATACCACCGAGAGCGGCATCGAGCGGACGGTCAGCGATTCGATGGGCATGCTCGCGACGATCATGAACAGCGTCGCGCTGCAGTCAGCCCTCGAGAGTCAGAAGGTCCACACACGGGTCCTCTCCGCGATTGCCATCCCAGAGCTCGCGGAGCCGTTCATCAAGCGCAGAGCCCTGCGGCATTTGGAGAAGGGTCGCATCGTCATTTGTGCGGGCGGCACGGGCAATCCGTACTTCACCACCGATTCGGCTGCGGCGTTGCGCGCGCTCGAGCTCTCGTGCGATGTGTTGCTCAAGGCGACGAACGTCGACGGCGTCTACGACAAGGATCCCCATCAGCATTCCGATGCGGTCAAATTCGACGAACTCACGTACGCGCAGGCGCTCGAGAAGCACCTGAACGTGATGGATCAGGCGGCGTTCAGCCTCTGCCAGGATCAGAAGCTGCCGATCGTCGTCTTCAACTTTTCCGCGAACGATGGATTGCTGCGGGCTGCAAGAGGGGAGAAGATCGGGACGGTGGTGCACGGGTAGAAATTGACAATGGGCAATGGACAATGGAGAATTTCCGTGTATTTCTTCCTCTGTCGTATGGCTGACGCACATATCGAACGTTTTCATTCGGAAGCCGAGAAGGTCCTCAAGCACCTCCACGGCGAATTCGCAAAACTTCAGACCGGGCGGGCCAATGCGTCCCTTGTTGAGCACGTCGAGGTCGAAGCGTATGGAACGCGCCAGCCGCTGCGCAACGTCGCGGGCATTACCGTCTCGGATGCGCGCTCCATCCAAATTCAAGCATGGGATCGCTCCATTCTGCAGAATGTAGAGAAAGCCCTCAAGCAGGCGAACCTCGGGACGAATCCGGTGAACGATGGCACGATGATCCGCATCAACCTGCCGCCGATGACTGCCGAGCGGAGAGCGCAACTCACGAAGATCGTCCATCAACTCGCGGAGGAATCGAGGATTACGCTTCGGAAGCATCGCCAAGAAGTGCATGACGTCATCAAGGAAGAAAAAGACGAAGACGTCCGCGAGACGCTCGTCGAATCCCTCCAGAAAGCAGTGGATGAAGCGAATGCGAAGGTCGCAGAGGCCGCGAAGAAGAAGGAAGAGGAGGTGATGAAGGTGTGATTGTTCCAATCCTCTCCCCCCGGCCCCCTCTCCGGTGGAGAGGGGGAGAAATGTTCCATTGTGCCAATGCTCCCCTCCTCCATCGGAGGAGGGGTTGGGGGTGGAGGAAAACACCAACAATACAACACACACAGATCCTTTTGAGGCCCCTTCCTTGTTCCTGTGGAACGAGGATCGTGAGAAGCTCGCGGACGTCGATGGGTACTTCTTCGGTGCGGGATTCTCGTACGAAGATCGCGGTCGTTCGGGGATGATCGCGGCGCGCGATCCATTGATGCAATTCATGGTGGAGGAAGCGCTGCGGGGAAAAGCCGTGATCGGCAACTGCAACGGTGCGCAAATTCTCGTCGAGAGCGGACTCATTCCGCTCGATTCCGGTTTACGGATGAGCCTCGCGCGCAATGCAATCCGGACGGAGGGCGGATGGTCTTCTCCGGGATTCCTGAACGAGTGGGTGTGGATCACCCCGAGTTGTACGCGCGATCGCTGCGCCACGTCCGATTGGTCCGGAGCCATCCATATTCCGATTGCCCATGGCGAGGGCCGATTCACCACCAAAGATCGCGATATCATGAAAGAGCTTGAGAAGAATGATCAGCTCGCGTTTTCGTACTGCGATGCATCGGGAAGAGTCTCGACCGATCCTGTTGTCACTCCCAACGGCTCCGAGTGCGCCATCGCGGGCATCTGCAACCCCGCGGGCAACGTGGTTGCGCTCATGCCGCACCCGGAGCGGACGACCAATGGGGATCCATACTTTGATTCTCTGCGGCGATGGATCGAGACGCATCCGTGGAGAAGTGAACAATGGACAGTGAAAAGTGAAAAGTGGAAAGTGAAAAGTGAGCAGAGGGCAGATGTTCGAGTCACTCTTCCCTTGCGCGAATCCTCGGGGACGGAGATCTTCATCGACACGATCATCGTCAATAACGAGGAACGGAGCGTGGAGCAGGCGCTGCGGCGGATTCTCCCGAACGTGACGTTGAAGCAATTGCGCTACGCGCGACTCCTCGATGGCACCGTTCCCGATGTCCTCTCCCACGTCTCGTTCTTCAATCCACACAAAGAAATCGCGTACATCCGCCGGAGAGGATCGGTGACGCGCTGGAACAGCGTGACGAAGTCCGAAGAACCGTCCGACGATATTTTCGAAAAGAGAATCACCGTTCTGCGCAGGAACGAACCCGCAACGCCGAGCCGGCCACTCGGCGAAGGGAGTCAGACCGGAATCTGTTACGTTTGCTCGGATGTCGATGAAACAGAATTCCGTCGAAGCGATCTCCAGGAGATCTTCGCGAATCCGCATGCGGCGATTCTCGAGAGATTGCTGTAATGCGTCACCTATGGCTGCATGTGTTGTTGTGCGTCAAATGTGAGATTGGAGCTCTTTTCAATTTCTCGTACGCCAAAGGCAATGCGAGCTTGAAGATTGTGAATCCAGGTGAGTAATTGACGACGAGTCTGTGTCGTGCAGCCATCGGTGTCGGGAATGCCACTCTCGATTTCTTGATTCTTCGGATGACCGGAATGAAGTGTGCAGAGCAACTTGCGTACGAACCATCTGACTTTTCCTCTCCATCCTTCGAGATATCGCATGGAAAGTTCAGAAGCATCGGCATTGTTGCGCATCCACCATCCCACTCGCGCCAGATCCCCTTTCCATTCAAGCTGATGAGCATCATCGTTCTGCGCACCCGAGTCGGTGGGGTCAGCATTCCTTGCGAGAACGCACGTAAGGAAATAGTGAAGAGCGTATAGAATGTCGAGATCCTTCGCGTTCGCGGGAATGTTGACGGTCATCGTTGCGAGATCGTACGTGAGTTGAACAGGCATCCGTTCGGCGACGACCTCGTAGGAGATGCCGCGAAAAGCATCTCCCTCACGAAGAGTGCTAATCGACGTCCTGCCTTGCTGCCAAGCTCGCCGGAGACGCTTACTGCCATCCGTCTTCTCACTCTGCAAGAATTCGCCAGAGGCCATGAGAATATTTTGCTGAACTTCTTCCACTGAGTCAATGGCTGTTTCTCCCTTCCCTTAAAAGAAAACATTACGATACTCTTTGAGCATGCTGCGAATATGTCTCTTCGCCCACAACGTCCGTTCGCTCTGGAACGTCGGTTCGTTCTTCCGAACGTGCGATGCGTTTGCGATTGAACGGATCTACTTGAGCGGATACACGGGATGTCCGCCGCGAAAAGAAATCACCAAGACCGCCATCGGCGCGGAGGAATTCGTACCGTGGGAGAAGGTGACGGATCCGGTCGTGACACTCGAGGCTCTCAAAAAGAATGGATGGCAGATCGCCGGTTTGGAACTCACATCCGATGCCATTCGTCTCCAGGAATTTCATCCGAAGTCAAACATCTGCGTGGTCGTCGGGCATGAACTGACGGGAGTTCCGCCCGAACTTCTTCGTCTCTGCGATGTGACGATCCAAATCCCGATGCTCGGCACGAAAGAATCGTTGAATGTGGCCGTCGCGGTCGGCATCGCACTCTATCAATTGCGGTGTGAGCGGTAAAATGTTTTCTGGTTCGCTCGTTTTCTCGTTGCTCGTTTACTGAAAAACGATCTAACAAGCTAACGAGCAACGCTCAAAAGGAAGTAGAAACAACCAGAAACTTCGTAGGAAAATCTAGAAATCCACCTTCTCTCCGACGACGAACGTGTACAACCACGCCGCTACGACCGCTCCAACGATAGGTCCCAGGATGTACATCGGGCCGAACGATCCGATGCCGAGGGCGACTGCGGGATTGAGGATGGCATTGCTCACGGGCGACGCGATGTAGATGCCGAGCAGCAAGGATCCTCCAATGACGATGCCGGCCGCCGCAGCGTGCACCTTCTTGTAGACGACCGCGCAGATGCCGAAGACGAGGAAAAAATCGCCGAGCGCTTCCATGATTCCGACTGAGAGGGATTCCTCATGACCGATCACCGATGTTCCTCCATTGAGAAGATGCCCGAAGTTCATGGCGAGGAGAGCCCCGAGGAGCTGCGCGATCACGTAAAAGACCGCGTCTTTCGCCTTGATCTTGTTGATGCTGAGCAGCCCCACGGTCACTGCGGGATTGATGTGTGCGCCGCTGATGGTTCCGATCGTGTAGACAAAGAGACAGAGCGTGAGACCTGCCGCTACGGGAGTGGAGATCGGCATGGCAAAGGCGATGGAGAGCCACACGACGAGCGTGAGCGTGAACGTTCCGATCAATTCGGCGGCGTAGCGTCGAAAATCCATAGGAAAGGGGAAAGTTTCACCATTTTGCGCTTCACCACTTCCAAATCTTGTAGCTATGCTGGATTTTTGTGATGTGGTTGTATTGCGCAGAATACAGAATGCAGACAACAGAGTTCAGAACGATGACATCTGATCTCTGAGTTCTGAACTCTTCCTTCTACATCGTCTCCACCGGATCCATGTCGACGATGCACTGATCCAGATCGATCTTTGTCAGTAATGTTCGAGGCGCACTTCCCCGCAGGAGCACGTGCCACTGCCGACCGGCGCCGAAGAAGGCGGGAGCGCAGTGCACGCGGACGTCGGTTCCTTCCTTTGTCACAAGTTCCAAGAGCGCCCTCTGTGTTCTCCGCGCATTCGCTTCCGCCTTCTCACCACGGAAGAGAAGCCGCACCATCTGCGTTGCGGGGGGGTAGCCGGCATGGATCCGCAGCTTGAGTTCACTCTCCAGATACTGCTCCGTCTGATGTCGTGAAGCGAAGACCACTTCCGGAGCATCGGGACGGAACGTCTGGATGATCACTTCCCCGGGACGCGCTCGGCCGCTTCTGCCCGTGAGTTGTGTCAATAACTGGAAGATGCGCTCGCCGGCTCGGAAGTGCGGTAGCGAGAGGCCGATGTCCGCAAGCAGCACCGCGGCGAGCGTCACGTGCGGGAGATCGAGCCCCTTCACCACCGATTGCGTCCCGAGCAGGATGTCCGCCTCGCGTTTCTGCATTTTCTCAAGCTGAATGCGCATCTCGCTTGGGTCACGAATGGTATCGCTGTCCATGCGGATCAGCCGCGCGGCGGGGAATTGCCGCTTGAGAATTTGTTCGATCTTCTGCGTGCCCGCGCCGATTTCCATCAGCCGAGGACTTTTGCAATGAGGGCAATGGCTTGGCACGTTCGCCGTCATGCCGGTCGTGTGGTCCACGAGGAACGGCCGACCGCCGCGATCGTGATGGACCGTGAAGGGCAGCTGCGAATCCGGAGAGATCACGCGGCGCCGACATTCGAGGCAGAGCAGTGCGCTCGCCACTCCTCTTCGATTGAGAAAGAGAACAACTTGGTCCTGTCGTTTCAGTCGCTCGTCGATCGCAGTCAGGAGTGGCAGTGAGAATGGATAGAGGGATCCGAATTGCACGGAACCGAGATCGACGATCTCGATTGCGGGGAGCGGTTGTCCCTGGAAGCGTTCGGGCAATGTTACGAGTTGATACCGTCCCTGCTTCGCGCGCGCCCACGCCTCGAGCGACGGGGTCGCCGTGCCCATCACGAGTTTGGCACCAGAGTTTCGGCAGAGTTCTTCTGACGCCTCACGCGCGTGGTAGCGCGGCGTCTGCTCGTTCTTGTATGTCCATTCATGCTCTTCATCGATGATCACGATGCTGAGTCGGGGGAGAGGAGAAAAAAGCGCGCTCCTCGATCCGATCACGAGTGCGATCTCTCCTCTCCGAATTTTCTTCCATTGCGTTCTCCGTTCGCTCGACGTGAGGCGGCTGTGGATGACGGCAATGTGCTCGCGTGAAAGAAGTTTCTCGAATCTCTGGATCGAGTGCTCCGTGAGCAGAATTTCCGGCACGAGGAGGATCGCCTGTTTGCCTTCGTGAATCGCATCCACGATCAATTGCGCGTAGAGCTCCGTCTTGCCGCTCCCGGTAACGCCGAAGAGGAGCGAGGGACGCGGGTCTCCTTTCATTTGTTCGTACACCGCCTGCTGAGGCTCGGTCAATTGGGGATGCGCGCGGATTTCTGGAACGGATGCAGCTGATGATTCCTCCACCCTCTTTTCTTCGAGCACGAATTTTTTCTCTCGAAGCAGACGCAAAGGACCACTGATATTACCGCACGTCTGATACAAATTTTTCTTCGCCACGCGCTCGCTTTCGAGCAGCGCTTCCAGAATCATTTTTTGCTTTTTCCCTTTGATGCGCTCTTCTGCGAGAATTCTTTTCCCCTCATCTGTGATGCGATACGTGACGACCGGCTCCGCGAGCAACTGCGTCCAGCGAGGTGCTGGCAACCACAGTCCAAGTGCCTGGCGCAGGGTGCACATGTAGTACTCCGCCATCCATCGCGCGGTTTTCAAATGTGATTCGACCAGAAGAGGTTCCTTCCCGAGGATTTCCTTGATTTGTTTGAGATCGAACTCATCGCTCGCGCGTTTCTCCAGAATTTCAACCACGATTCCTTCGACCAATCTGTTTCGCAGAGGAACTTTCACCGGAGATCCAGCATTCAACGATCCTTCCGCGAGCTCGTACGTAAGCCCATTGCCAATCCCCTTGGAACGCGACGATGTGACGACGGTGCAGTACATGTCGTCATCATGCCTAACCGTGGAGAAAATGAAAGGAAAAGGTGGACTTCTGTACACCATTGCATGCTTCTCGCCACACGCGATTCTTCAGGAAAATTTCTTGCAAAAAAATGGTAATTATTACACAAATATTGTATACCTAAATCCGGCGTGAAGATTCTACCTCAGATGAGCGGAGAAAGTTTTGCGATGCATTGCTGTGCTTCTCGGAAAACATCCTGATGGGGCGTGTTTCGCGGCATCCGCAGTGTGGGAACATTGTGCGTCTTCACAAAC